>NZ_CAMHZG010000002.1:0-201967 GCF_946190115.1 Streptococcus mitis
CTTCCTAAGAAAGATGTACCAGGAACAGGTAAGATTACAGAACCAGGTCAACCAACGGAAGAAGTTCCTAATGTAACCACACCAGCTCATAAGACACCAACACTAGATGTAGAACGTGATCCTAAGACAGGTGATGTTACAGTAACACCGAAGAGACCAGATGGAACACCATACCCACCAGGCACTATGGTAGAAATTCCAGGTGAAAATGGTCCAATCACTGTTGAAATCGGTCAAGATGGTAAAGGTAAAGTACCAAATAGCAAACTTCCTAAGAAAGATGTACCAGGAACAGGTAAGATTACAGAACCAGGTCAACCAACGGAAGAAGTTCCTAATGTAACGACTCCATCTAAGGTAACTCCAACACTAGATGTGGAACGAGATCCTGAGACAGGTGACGTTACAGTAACACCTAAGAAACCAGATGGCTCAACCTACCCACCAGGTACTACGGTAGAAATCCCAGGTAAAGATGGCAAGCCAATCACAGTCACAATCGGTGAAGACGGAAAAGGTAAAGTACCAAACAGTGATCTACCAGATGTAGAAACATCAGGTACAGGTAAGATCACAGAACCAGGTAAATCAGCTGTTGAAGTTCCTAATGTAACAACTCCAGCTAAATTTACACCAGAAACACCAGTAACTGAAAAACCAGGTAAGATTGAAATTACTCAACAACCAAATGGAAATGCGATTGTAACACCGAAGAAACCAGATGGAACAACTTACCCATCAGGTAGCAAGGTAGAAATTCCAGGAGAAAATGGAACAACAATCACAGTCACAATCGGTGATAATGGTTCAGGTGAAGTACCAAATGACAAGCTTCCTAAGACAAATGTCCCAGGTACAGGAACAGTCACAGAACCGAATAAGAAACCATCACAACCAGTGGATGTAACAACACCAGCTCGTAAGACACCAACAATAGAGTTGGATCAAGATCCTGAGACAGGTGACGTTACAGTAACACCTAAGAAACCAGATGGCTCAACATACCCACCAGGTACTACGGTAGAAATTCCAGGTAAAGATGGAAACCCAATTATCGTTACAATCGATAAAGAAGGTAAAGGTAAAGTACCAAACAGTGAATTACCAGACGGTAAAGTTCCAGGTACAGGTAAGATTACAGAACCAGGTCAACCAACAGTTGAAGTTCCTGATGTAACAACACCAGGTAAAGTCACACCATCAACAGATACAAATCCAGTTGCACCAGTGACACCTGATATGCCAGTCAAACCTGATACTAATGGAGATTCTGGCCAAGATAAACCAGCACCAGCTACTCCAACTCCAAATACAGTTGCTCCGAATGCAGATCAGGTAGATGCTAAGACTACTGTTGATAATGGAGCTAAGTCAAATGATTCTCAAAATGTATTGCCAAATACAGGAACAGAATCAAATGCTGCTCTTGCATCTCTAGGACTTCTTGGACTATTGAGTGGATTTGGACTTGTAGCTCGCAAGAAAAACGAAGACTAAAAATTTAGTCAGATGAACATTCATTCTTTTGTGTTCTAACAACGAACTAGATTGATTCTGATAGTTGTTTTATCCATAAAATACAAAGAATGATTAGATAAAGAAAGCGAACAATGCTAGGATTTTGTTAAACGGAATTCTCAGTATTGTTCGCTTTTGTGGTATAATAAGTACTATGCAGAAAAAACCAACGTCAGCCTATGTACACATCCCGTTTTGTACTCAAATTTGTTATTATTGTGACTTTTCAAAGGTCTTTATAAAAAATCAGCCGGTAGATAGTTATTTGGAACATCTGTTAGAAGAGTTTCAATCTTATGATATTCAAAAGTTGTCAACCCTCTACATCGGTGGTGGCACACCGACAGCTTTGTCAGCTCCGCAACTGGAGGTGTTATTGGATGGCTTGACTAAAAACTTGGACTTGTCTGTCTTAGAGGAGTTGACCATTGAGGCCAATCCAGGCGACTTGGACGCGGATAAGATTGCTGTTTTGAAGAACTCAGCTGTCAATCGTGTTTCGCTAGGCGTGCAGACCTTTGATGACAAGATGCTGAAAAAGATTGGGCGCAGTCATTTGGAGAAGGATATTTATGAAAATATCGACCGTCTGAAACTGGCTGGTTTTGACAATATCTCCATTGATTTGATTTATGCGCTACCTGGTCAGACCATGGAGCAGGTCAAGGAAAATGTTGCTAAGGCCATTGGACTTGATATTCCCCATATGAGTTTGTATAGCTTGATTTTGGAAAATCATACGGTCTTTATGAACCGTATGCGACGAGGGAAATTGCCTCTGCCTAAGGAGGAACTGGAAGCTGAGATGTTTGAGTACATCATCGAAGAGCTGGAGCGAGCTGGTTTTGAACATTATGAAATTTCCAATTTCTCCAAACCCAGTTTTGAAAGTCGTCACAATCTCATGTACTGGGACAATGCCGAATACTATGGTATTGGTGCTGGGGCATCTGGCTATGTCAATGGTATTCGCTATAAAAACCATGGTCCCATTCGTCATTATCTCAGTGCAGTTGAGGAAGGCAATGCTCGCATCACAGAAGAGCACCTGAGTCAAAAAGAGCAAATGGAAGAAGAAATGTTCTTGGGACTCCGCAAGAAATCAGGGGTTTCCATGGTGCGATTTGAGGAAAAATTTGGACGGTCTTTCGATGGACTTTATGGAGAAATTGTCAAGGACTTGGTACAACAAGGTCTCATGCAAATAGAGGGTGATCGCGTGCGCATGACAAAAAGAGGTCTCTTTTTAGGAGACACCGTAGCAGAACGATTTATTTTGGAGTAGGATGATGGGCTTAACTTATCAAATGAAAATGAAAATTCCTTTTGATATGGCTGATATGAACGGTCATATCAAGCTTCCAGATGTGATTTTGTTGTCTCTGCAAGTTTCAGGGATGCAGTCCATTGAACTGGGAGTTAGTGATAAGGCCATTTTGGAAAACTATAATCTGGTCTGGATTATCACAGATTATGATATTGAGGTGGCTCGTTTGCCTCGTTTTGCGGAAGAAATCACCATCGAAACGGAAGCACTGAGCTACAATCGACTTTTTTGCTACCGTCGCTTTACCATTTATGATGAAGCAGGTCAGGAACTCATCCACATGATGGCAACCTTTGTTCTCATGGACCGCGACAGTCGAAAAGTCCATGCTGTTGAACCTGAGATTGTGGCTCCTTACCAGTCTGATTTTGATAAAAAGCTTATCCGCGGGCCAAAGTATGAGTCCTTGGAAGAGCCGATCAGCAAGGATTACCATGTTCGTTTTTACGACTTGGATATGAATGGCCATGTCAATAACAGTAAATATCTGGACTGGATTTTTGAGGTTATGGGAGCTGATTTTTTGACCCAATATATTCCCAAGAAAATCAATCTCAAGTATGTCAAGGAAGTTCGACCAGGCGGGTTTATTACATCGGCTGTTGAACGGTCTGGACTGGAAAGCAAACATGAGATTACAAGCGATGGTGCTACCAATGCTCAAGCCATCATCACTTGGCAAGAAATGAAGAAGGATTAGAGAAAAATATGAAATATAAAGGCTATTTAATTGATTTAGACGGAACGATTTATAAGGGGAAAGACAGAATTCCAGCAGGAGAGGCTTTTGTCCATGAATTGCAAAAGCGAGACATCCCCTATCTCTTTGTGACCAACAATACAACCCGCACTCCAGAGAGTGTTCAGGAGGTGTTGGCTCAGAATTTTAATATCGATACGCCCCTGTCGACTGTCTACACAGCGACTTTGGCCACTATCGACTATATGAATGACTTGGGGCTTGAAAAAACCGTCTATGTCATCGGAGAAGCAGGGCTTAAGGAAGCCATCAAGGCGGCTGGTTATGTGGAAGACAAGGACAATCCTGCCTATGTGGTAGTAGGCCTGGACTGGCAAGTTGACTATGAAAAATTTGCGACAGCAACTCTAGCTATCCAAAAGGGTGCTCACTTTATCGGAACCAACCCTGACCTTAACATTCCAACAGAACGCGGTCTTTTGCCAGGTGCTGGTTCACTGATTACGCTGCTTGAAGTGGCAACACGAGTGAAGCCTGTTTATATCGGGAAACCAAATGCTATCATTATGGACAAGGCGGTTGAGCACTTAGGCTTGGAACGTGAAGAGTTGATTATGGTTGGGGACAACTATCTGACAGATATTCGGGCTGGGATTGACAACGGCATTCCAACGCTCTTGGTGACAACAGGTTTTACCAAGGCAGAAGAAGTGGCAGACCTACCAATCGCACCGACTCATGTGGTTTCTAGTCTTGCGGAGTGGAACTTTGATGAAAACTAAACTGACCTTTTGGAGCTCTATGCTCTTTCTCCTCTCTCTTTCTATCCTTCTGACTATTTATCTGGCTTGGATTGTTTATCCGCTGGAAATTCAGTGGCTGAATTTAACAGATCGGGTCTATTTAAAACCAGAAACCATTCAGTACAACTTTCATATCTTGATGAATTATCTGACCAATCCATTTAGTCAGGTCCTAGAGATGCCAGATTTTCGTTCGTCAGCAGCTGGTCTGCACCATTTTGCGGTGGTTAAGAATCTCTTTCACCTGGTTCAGCTAGTTGCTCTAGTGACACTGCCAAGTTTCTATGTCTTTGTCAAAGGGATTGTGAAAAAGGGCTTCTTGTCTCTATTTAGTAAAGGGCTTTTGGCTCTAGTGCTTTTGCCTTTACTGATTGGGCTTGGGGGAGTTTTGATTGGTTTTGACCAATTCTTTACTCTTTTCCATCAAATTCTCTTTGTGGGAGATGATACCTGGCTTTTTGACCCAGCCAAGGATCCTGTTATACTGATTTTGCCAGAGACCTTCTTCCTTCATGCCTTCCTCCTCTTTTTTGCCCTCTATGAAAGCTTCTTTGACTATCTTTATCTAAAAAGTCGTAGGAATTGAAACGAAAGATGTTCTTATTTTACATGTATAAATTATGTGTGTGATTCGAAACTATCGTTAATACTCAATGAAAATCAAAGAGCAAACTAGGAAACTAGCTGCAGGCTGTACTTGAGTACGGCAAGGCGACGTTGACGCGGTTTGAATTTGATTTTCGAAGAGTATAAGAGTGAATTAACTAATTCAGAAATGTATTAATCGTTCGCAAACAGTCTATTTTTCTGGAAAAATAGGCTTTTTTTCTAAAAATCTCTAGTCAAGCGCTTTATTTTTTTGTATAATAGAGGTAGCAAAGTATAGATAAGAAGAGAAAAGCATGATTACACTATTTCTATCACCGAGCTGTACTTCATGTCGTAAGGCAAAGGCCTGGCTAGAAAAACATAAGGTGCCCTTTGAGGAACACAATATTATGACCAGTCCCTTAACAAGAAAAGAATTGCAACACATCCTTTCCTTGACCGAAAATGGTACTGATGACATTATTTCAACTCGTTCAAAAATTTTTCAAAAATTAGATATTGATGTAGAAAGTATTTCGGTATCAGAATTGCTTCATTTGATTGAGCAGTATCCTAGTCTTTTGCGTCGTCCCATTATTATTGATGCCAAACGTATGCAAATCGGTTTTAATGAAGATGAGATTCGTGCTTTTCTCCCTCGTAGTTATCGTAAGCAAGAACTAAAAGAAGCAAGAATGAGAGCTGGTATTAGTTAATGAACAAACAGTATAGTTACCCACTAGATTTGTCGTGGAGCACTGAAGAACTTGCTTCAGTGCTTTCTTTTTTTAATGATGTTGAAGCTGCCTATGAGGGCAAGGTAGAGGCTAAAAAGTTACTGGACTCCTATAAAGGATTCAAGGCGGTCGTGCCAAGTAAGAGCGAAGAAAAACGTTTGGGACGAGAATTTGAAACAGTTAGTGGCTATTCGCTTTACCGAGCGGTTCAGGCTGCCAAGGAAAAAGGGGAAGGAAAGATTTCTCTTGGAAAGTAAATTTGAATTTGCCAAAGAGCTTATCAAGAAGGCGGGCCAGTACATCCTTGACCATATGCAGGAAGACTTGTGTGTTGAGACTAAGACCTCTCCAACAGATTTGGTGACCAGACTGGACAAGGAAGTTCAGGAACTCTTGGTTGGTGAAATTCTATCCCGTTATCCTGAGGATAAGATTTGTGCTGAAGAAGGTTGTCTGAGAGCTTCGATTCAAGAGGGCAAGGTTTGGGTCATTGATCCGATTGATGGTACCAATAACTTTGTAGCCCAGCAGGAAGATTTTGCTGTTATGGTAGCTTATTTTGAAAATGGTCAAGGCCAGTTTGGTCTCATTTATGATGTGGTCAAAGGGGATTGTTACCACGGTGGTGGAGCCTTTTCAGTTTGTCGAAACGATAAGCCCCTAGCTCCTTTTAAAACAAAACCACTTGGAGATTTTCTCATTGCAGGGAATAGTGGGATGTTGGAAACCAATGAATGGGGCTTGGCTGATTTGAGTCGAGCTGTACTCGGTGTACGTGTCTATGGGAGTGCGGCCATTAGTTTTGCCAAGATTTTGTCAGGACATTTGTTGACCTATGTCACCTATCTGCAACCATGGGATTATGCTGCGGCTAGTATTTTAGGGGAAAGTCTGGGCTATCAGGTTGTGACCCTATCTGGTCAACCGCTTGATTTTCAAAACAGACAGCCGGTCATGATGCTACCTCTTGAGATGCAGGAGGAAATTCAGTCCTATATTTACGAAAGGAAAAGAACTTAAATGCAATTTCCCGAAGGATTTGTTGAAAAATATGAAGAGATACTAGGAGATGAGGCAAGAGATTTTCTTGCCTCTTTTGAGGAGGAAGCGGTTTCGGCCTTTCGGGTCAATCCTTTAAAAGAAGCGACAGTTTCCTTTTCTAATCCCATTCCTCAAACCCCTTGGGGCCACTATGGTAAGGTTTCAGGGAAATCGCCTGAGCATGCTACAGGCTTGGTTTATTCGCAAGAACCTGCTGCTCAGATGGTTGCTCAGGTAGCCCAGCCCAGTCCTGGTATGAAGGTTTTGGACTTGGCAGCTGCACCGGGTGGTAAATCAACTCAATTAGCAGCCTATCTAGCAGGGGAGGGTCTTCTCGTTTCCAATGAAATTTCAAGCAAACGGGCTAAGATTTTAGTAGAAAACATGGAGCGCTTTGGGGTGACAAATGTCGTGGTGACCAATGAATCTGCTGACCGCTTGGCCAAGGTTTTTAAGGGCTATTTTGACCTCATTGTCCTTGATGCCCCTTGCTCAGGGGAAGGAATGTTCCGTAAGCAACCAGATGCTATGGACTATTGGAGCTTAGATTACCCGAGTCAATGCGCTAGCTTGCAAAGAGAAATTCTGGAAGATGCAGTAACCATGCTAGCTCAAGGTGGTCGCTTGGTTTATTCAACCTGTACCTGGGCCCCCGAGGAAAACGAAGAGATTATCAAGTGGTTGCTGGAAGAGTATGATTTTGATTTGTTGCCAGTAGAGCATATCAATGGAATGGTAGCTGGAATTGACCTGCCAGAGACGGCTCGGATGTACCCACATCATTTTAAGGGAGAGGGTCAGTTTGTCGCGCATTTACAATTTAAAGGTGAAAATCCAGCCCCTAAATTTAAGACAAGTAAGAGCAATCTCAGTCGAGAACAAGTTACTTTGTGGCAGGAATTTGTACAAAAACATTTGAAGGTCAATCTAAGGGGGATCTTGCAGACTTTCGGGGATCAACTCTATCTCCTGCCAGAACTTTTGCCAGATTTAGGGAAACTCAAGATTGCTCGCAATGGACTGCATCTAGGGACCTTTAAGAAGAAACGCTTTGAGCCTAGTTTTGCTCTTGGTCTAGCCTTGAAACCGAGTCAGGTCAAGCAGTCGGTTGAAATTGACCAAGAAGAGTTTGTAAAGTATGCCGCTGGAGAAACCGTTCAGCTGGCAGAAAGTCTGCCAAATGGTTGGTACCAAGTTTTGGTTCAAGGAAATGGCTTGGGCTTTGCTAAGGTGACGGGAAATGTTTTGAAAAATTATTTTCCAAAAGGCCTCAGATTCAAGTGAAAATGCTAGTCAAAGTAGCTTGTCTATGTTATAGTGGAAGTATGGATTTTTTTCAAATTGTCTTTCATTTTAAGTCAAAATTGGTGGGAAAGGTAACTGAGCAAATTTCTAGTAAAACCAAGCTAGCAACTTCAGTCGCCTCCTAATTTTCAAAAGAAAAACATAAATAAATAGTTGAAAAAATTCACAGCATTCACCATTATTTTCAAGGAGAAAAACAGTGAAAAAAAGGAAAAAACTCGCTCTATCCCTTGCGGCTCTTTTGCTAGCAGGTTCTTTGGCGGGATGTGCTAGCTGGATTGATCGTGGAGAATCCATGACAGCTGTTGGCTCAACGGCTCTTCAGCCCTTGGTCGAAGCAGCAGCAGATGAATTTGGCTCTATGCACGTTGGAAAAACAGTCAACGTCCAAGGTGGAGGATCTGGTACAGGTCTGTCTCAGGTTCAGTCTGGAGCCGTTGATGTAGGAAATTCAGACGTATTTGCCGAGGAAAAAGACGGTATCAACGCATCCGCTCTAGTGGACCATAAGGTAGCCGTAGCGGGCTTGGCAGTGATTGTGAACAAGGAAGTTGACGTTGAAAATCTGACAACTGAACAACTCCGTAGCATCTTCACAGGTCAAGTGACCAACTGGAAAGAAGTCGGTGGGAAAGACCTAGCCATTTCTATTATCAACCGTGCGGCAAGTTCGGGTTCACGTGCAACCTTTGATAGTGTTATCATGGATGGTCAATCTGCCGTGCAGAGTCAAGAACAGGATTCAAATGGGATGGTCAAAAACATTGTTTCCCAGACACCAGGAGCTATTTCTTACCTAGCCTTTGCCTATGTGGATGACTCGGTTAAACGCATGAAATTGAACGGCTATGAGCCGATTGCAGAAAATGTTACAAGCAATAACTGGCCTTTGTGGTCTTACGAACACATGTACACCCTAGGTCAACCAAATGAATTGGTGGCAGAATTCCTCAACTTTGTCCTCTCTGATGAAGCGCAAAGTGGAATCGTTAAGGGAATGGGCTATATTTCTGTCAAGGAAATGAAGGTTGAAAAAGATGCTGTCGGAACGGTGACAGCACTAGAAGGGAGTCACTAATGAATCAAGAAGAATTAGCTAAAAAATTACTTTCTCCCTCAAAGAACTCTCGTCTAGAGAAATTAGGAAAGGGCTTGACCTTTGCCTGCCTGTCTTTGATTGTCATCATTGTGGCTATGATTTTGATTTTCGTAGCCCAAAAAGGTTTGTCGACCTTCTTTGTTAATGGGGTTAATATCTTTGATTTCCTTTTTGGACAAACTTGGAATCCTTCAGGTAAACAATTTGGTGCTCTTCCTATGATTTTGGGTTCCTTTATTGTCACAATCCTATCAGCCCTTATCGCAACTCCTTTTGCTATTGGTGCGGCAGTCTTTATGACCGAAGTCTCACCAAAAGGTGCTAGAATCTTGCAACCAGCTATTGAATTGCTGGTTGGGATCCCTTCAGTCGTGTATGGATTTATCGGTTTGCAGGTCGTAGTTCCCTTTGTACGTAGTGTCTTTGGTGGAACTGGTTTTGGAATTTTGTCAGGGATTTTCGTTCTCTTTGTCATGATTTTACCGACGGTAACCTTTATGACAACGGATAGCTTGCGTGCGGTGCCTCGTCACTACCGCGAAGCTAGTTTGGCTATGGGGGCCACTCGTTGGCAAACTAGCTGGCGTGTGACCTTGAAGGCAGCGAGTTCAGGGATTTTTACAGCAGTGGTCTTTGGGATGGCGCGTGCCTTTGGTGAGGCTCTGGCTATTCAGATGGTGGTCGGAAACTCAGCCGTTGTCCCAACTTCATTGACAACACCTGCTGCAACCTTGACCTCTGTTTTGACCATGGGTATCGGAAATACCGTTATGGGAACAGTTGATAATAACGTTCTTTGGTCACTAGCCTTAGTCTTGCTTTTGATGAGTTTGGCCTTCAACAGTGTGATTAAATTGATTACGAAAGAAAGAGGAAAGAAAAACTATGCACGCTAAAAAATTAGATAAAATTGCAACAGCTGTCCTCTACTCAATTGCAGGAATTATTGTTGCCATCTTGGCATCCTTGATTCTCTATATCTTGGTTCGTGGTTTGCCCCACATCTCTTGGTCTTTCTTGACTGGCAAATCCTCGTCTTACCAAGCAGGTGGAGGGATTGGAATTCAGCTCTATAATTCCTTTTTCCTCTTAGTTATTACCTTGATTATCTCTGTGCCTTTATCTATGGGAGCTGGGATTTTCCTAGCTGAATATGCTAAAAAAGGTCCTGTGACCAACTTTGTCAGAACCTGTATTGAAATCTTATCTTCACTCCCATCAGTGGTTGTGGGTCTCTTTGGTTACTTGATCTTTGTAGTTCAGTTTGAGTATGGATTTTCAATCATTTCAGGTGCCTTGGCCTTGACAGTCTTTAACTTGCCTCAGATGACTCGAAATGTTGAGGACAGTTTGAAACACGTTCACCATACGCAGCGTGAAGCTGGTCTGGCCCTTGGGATTTCTCGTTGGGAGACAGTTGTCCATGTGGTCATTCCAGAAGCCCTTCCAGGTATTGTGACGGGGGTTGTCTTGGCCTCTGGTCGAATCTTTGGTGAGGCGGCTGCTTTGATCTATACAGCAGGACAATCCGCTCCAGCCCTAGACTGGTCTAACTGGAATATTCTCAGTGTTACTAGCCCAATCTCTATCTTCCGTCAAGCAGAAACCTTGGCTGTCCACATCTGGAAGGTCAATAGTGAAGGAACCATTCCAGATGGAACCATTGTATCAGCAGGTTCTGCAGCCGTGCTCCTCATCTTTATCCTCATCTTTAACTTTGGAGCCCGCAAACTCGGAAGCTACCTACATAAGAAATTAACCGCTGCCTAAAGGAGAAGCCATGTCAAAATATAATTGGGATGAAAAGCATATCATCACCTTTCCTGAAGAGAAAGTGGCCCTCTCTACTAAGGATTTACATGTTTACTACGGTAAAAATGAATCTATCAAGGGCATCGATATGCAATTTGAAAAAAATAAAATTACTGCCTTAATTGGCCCTTCTGGTTCAGGAAAATCAACCTATCTCCGCAGTCTCAATCGTATGAATGATACGATTGATATTGCCAAGGTAACAGGTCAAATCCTCTACCAAGGGATTGACGTCAACCGTCCAGAAATCAATGTCTATGAGATGCGTAAGCACATTGGAATGGTCTTCCAACGCCCAAATCCCTTTGCCAAGTCTATCTATCGCAATATCACTTTTGCCCATGAACGTGCAGGGGTTAAGGACAAGCAAGTCTTGGATGAAATTGTGGAAACCTCTCTTCGTCAGGCTGCTCTTTGGGACCAGGTCAAAGACGATTTGCACAAGTCAGCCTTGACCTTATCAGGTGGTCAGCAACAGCGTCTCTGTATCGCTCGTGCTATTTCGGTTAAACCAGATATCCTCTTGATGGATGAACCTGCGTCAGCCTTGGATCCGATTGCGACAGCCCAGCTGGAAGAAACCATGTTGGAATTGAAGAAGGACTTTACTATCATCATCGTGACCCACAGCATGCAGCAGGCTGCGCGTGCTAGTGACTACACAGGATTTTTCTACTTGGGTGACTTGATCGAGTACGATAAGACCTCTAATATTTTCCAAAATGCTAAACTACAGTCAACCAATGACTACGTAACAGGACACTTTGGATAGAAAGGAAACAGTATGACAGAAGCGATTTTACAGGTATCAGACCTGTCCGTTTACTACAATCAAAAAAAGGCCTTGAATAGTGTTTCCTTATCTTTCCAACCTAAGGAAATTACAGCCTTGATTGGTCCATCTGGATCAGGGAAGTCAACCCTCCTCAAGGCTATCAACCGCATGGGGGATCTCAATCCAGAGGTAACCACAACTGGTTCAGTAGTTTATAATGGCCACAACATCTACAGCCCACGTACAGATACAGTTGAATTGCGGAAGGAAATCGGTATGGTCTTTCAACAACCAAACCCCTTCCCTATGTCTATCTACGAAAATGTTGTTTATGGGCTTCGTATCAATGGAGTGAAGGACAAGCAGGTGCTGGATGAAGCAGTAGAAAAAGCCTTGCAACGAGCTTCTATCTGGGATGAGGTCAAGGACCGCTTGCATGATTCAGCTATCGGGCTTTCAGGTGGACAACAGCAACGTGTCTGCATTGCCCGTGTCTTGGCAACCAGTCCTAAAATCATCCTCTTGGATGAACCGACTTCAGCCTTGGACCCTATCTCGGCTGGTAAGATTGAGGAAACCTTGTATGGTCTAAAAGATAAATACACCATGCTCTTGGTTACGCGTTCTATGCAACAAGCCTCTCGTATTTCTGACAAGACAGGATTTTTCCTTGATGGAGATTTGATTGAGTTTAACGATACCAAGAAGATGTTCCTCAACCCACAACACAAGGAAACAGAAGATTATATTTCAGGAAAATTTGGATAAGGAGATAAATGATGTTACGTTCTCAATTTGAAGAAGATTTAGAGAAATTGCACAACCAGTTCTACGCTATGGGACAAGAAGTGCTATCCCAAATCAATCGTACAGTGCGTGCCTTTGTTACGCATGACCGTGATTTGGCCAAGGAAGTCATCGAAGACGATGCAGAAGTAAACGAATACGAAGTGAAATTGGAAAAGAAATCATTTGAAATGATTGCCCTTCAACAACCAGTTTCTCAAGACTTGCGTACAGTTCTAACCGTCTTGAAGGCTGTATCTGACTTGGAACGTATGGGGGACCATGCCGTTTCCATTGCCAAAGCGACAATTCGTATGAAGGGTGAGCAACGTATCCCAGCTGTTGAAGAAGAAATCAAGAGAATGGGGCGCGATGTCAAAAACTTCGTTGAAGCCGCCCTGGAACTCTATCTCAATGGTTCAGTGGATCAGGCCTATGAGGTAGCAGCTATGGATGAAAAAATCAACCATTACTTTGATAGCATTCGTGACTTGGCTACAGAAGAAATCAAGAAAAATCCTGATGCCATTGTTACAGGTCGTGATTATTTCCAAGTGATTGCCTTCTTGGAACGTATTGGAGACTATGCTAAAAATATCTGTGAATGGGTTGTTTACTTTGAAACAGGTAAGATTGTCGAACTATAAAACAGGTTCATTCTGTATAAAAAGGAGCTTGAAATCAACTGATAGCTCCTTTTCTTGAATGAAAAAAATATTTTTAAGATAAAAATTCAAAAAAACACTTGACAAGTAACTTGGATAGCGTTATAATTATACAAAATTAACAGAGAGGTTGTTTATTTATGAAATCAAAAAAATGGATATTTGTTTTATGTAGTTTTCTTGCAAGTTTCTTTTTAGTAGCTTGCCAGTCGGGTTCTAATGGTTCTCAGTCAGCTGTTGAGGCCATTAAGCAAAAGGGGAAATTAGTTGTGGCGACTAGTCCTGACTATGCACCTTTTGAATTCCAATCCTTAGTTGATGGAAAAAACCAGGTAGTCGGTGCGGATATTGATATGGCCCAAGCTATCGCTGATGAACTTGGGGTGAAGTTGGAAATTTCAAGTATGAGTTTTGACAATGTTTTGACCAGCCTTCAAACTGGTAAGGCTGACCTAGCTGTCGCAGGAATTAGTGCTACTGATGAGAGAAAAGAAGTCTTTGATTTTTCAATCCCTTACTATGAAAACAAGATTAGTTTCTTGGTTCGTAAGTCTGATGTAGAAAAATACAAGGATTTAACTAGCCTTGAAAGTGCTAATATTGCAGCCCAAAAAGGAACTGTTCCAGAATCAATGGTCAAGGAACAATTGCCAAAAACTCAATTGACTTCCCTAGCTAATATGGGTGAAGCTGTCAATGAATTGCAGGCTGGAAAAGTAGATGCTGTTCACATGGATGAGCCTGTTGCTCTTAGCTATGCTGCTAAAAATGCAGACTTAGCTGTAGCAACTGTCAGCTTGAAGATGAAGGACGGCGAAGCCAATGCAGTTGCCCTTAGAAAAAATAGTGCTGATTTGAAAGAAGTGGTGGACAAGGTTATCCAAAAACTCAAGGATGACGGCACCTACCAAAGCTATCTTGAAAAGGCAGCAAGTCTAAGAGAAGTTGAAGAATAAGAAAAAAGCAGCGTTGGAAGTCATTCCAATTCTGCTTTTAAATAGTTTAAAATCTTTTCCAGATTTTCTAAGGACACCTTGGCAAATTGATAAGGGCAGGTATCCAAGTAAGCCTCCTCAAAGAAGTCCAATTTCAGCTGACTGTGTTTGAGGCTGGCGATTTTAGGATACTGTCTGAGGTCTAGCAATAAACCATCGTGTAGGGGAAAGTGAGGAAGGGGACAAGGAGTGTTAGCTAGTCTGTCCTCGAGTTGTTTTTGGTAGTCTTCCTGATTGGATAAGCGAGCTAGCCGATTTTTCTCAAATAATTGACTGTCAATATAGAGTGACAGGGCCTTTTGCATGATGAGGTTGTTGTCGTAATCTAGGATATTTTTGTAGGCCACAAAGTCTTCTTTGATAGCATTTGGAAGGATGAGTGCTGTTATCCGCAGGGCTGGAAAGAGGCTGGTTGAGAAGGACTTGATATAAATGACGCGCTCCTCTGTATCTAGATAGTGGAAGCTCTGGCCCTTTTTAGAGTCCAAATCCCCCAGATAGTCGTCCTCTACGATATAGACTCCATACTTGGCAGCCAAGTCAAGAATAGCCCGTTTGTTCTGCTCAGAATAGGAATGGCCTAGGGGATAGTGGAATCGAGGAATGGTATAGAAAAACTTAATTTTTCCTGTTTTGAAGTGGCCTTCCAGTTCCTCCAAGTCAATCCCATCAATGCCTCGTTCAATCGTTTGATAGTCCAGACCTTGAGCAATCAAGAGGCGATTCATCCGATGGTAGGTCGGCTGTTCCACCAAGATTTCCTTGGCTTGGCTAGGAAAGGATATTTGAGAGAGGATAAACAAGGCTTGTTGGGTTCCAGAAGTTAATACCAGTTGGTCAGCCTTGCAGTAGAGGGCTTGGTCAAAGAGGAGTTTATGAATGGACTGTCTTAGGTCTTCTAATCCTTCTTGGTTGTCATAGTAGTTAAAAAGGTAGTTTTCTCGGCCAATCAAGGTTTCATTGACACAGAGTCGGAAATCGTCATAGGCGCTGGCATGTTCGTCAGTGACTTCGATTTCTAGATCCTGGTGTTGCCCTTGTTCTAGGACATAGTAGCCACTCTGGGGCTTGGCATAGAGGTATTGTTCGTGCCGTAATTCCAGTAGGGCTCGTTGGACAGTATCCTTGCTACAGTGAAAGTCAAGGCTTAGTTGACGGATAGAAGGCAGGCGACTTCCCGTTGGAAAACGTCCAGTCTCGATACTATTTTTCAGATAGGAAACGACCTCTTGGTACTTGCTTTGTTTCTTCATTCCAGACCTCCCTTGATTTTGTTACATTGTACCTTTTTTTTTCTTTCTTGGCAATGTCTAGGGTGTTTCTCTCGTTCACATATAAAGCTAAATGTGGTATACTTAGGAGTAACATTTATAGAATAACAGACAAGAAAGTGAATGGATAAGAACGTGCAGGAACCAGTGAAATTATTTCAATACAATACCCTTGGAGCCTTGATGGCAGGCCTTTATGGTGGTACCATGACAGTGGGAGAATTACTAGAGCATGGTGACCTTGGTTTGGGAACCTTGGATTCCATTGATGGGGAATTGATTGTCTTGGATGGCAAGGCTTATCAGGCTAAGGGATCAGGAGAGCAACCGGAAATTGTAGAAGTGTCACCAGATGCCCTTATTCCTTACGCAGCAGTAGTACCGCATCAGGCAGAAGTCATTTTCCGCCAGCGCTTTGAGATGACGGACAAGGAATTGGAAGAGCGAATCGAGTCTTATTATGATGGGGAAAATCTTTTCCGCTCTATCAAGATTCGCGGTGAATTTTCACATATGCATGTGCGCATGATTCCCAAGTCGACACCAGATACCAAGTTTGCTGATGTCGCAACCCATCAACCTGAATATAGTCGTGACAATGTGGCAGGAACCATTGTTGGTTTCTGGACGCCAGAGATTTTTCATGGTGTCAGTGTGGCAGGCTATCATCTACACTTCATCTCAGATGACTTGACCTTCGGTGGGCATGTCATGGACTTTGTCATCAAGGAAGGCATTATCGAGGTGGGAGCAGTTGACCAGTTGGACCAACGTTTCCCAGTCCAAGACCGTCAATACTTGTTTGCTAAGTTTAATGTTGACGAGATGAAAAAAGATATTGAAAAGGCAGAATAGGAGAAGAAAATGACCATTCATATTATCATTACCATGGTGCTGTTGCTGGCTTTCTTGATAGGGAGCGTTTTGTATGCCAAAAAGAAATACCAGATTAATTTAGCTGTTTTGGGCTTGGGGGCTGTAGCCTTCTTTGTCTCTTCACAGATTTTGGAAAAACTGGTGCATATTTTGGTTTTGCATCCTCAAAAAGACGGTAGTGTTGCCCTCTTGCAAGATCATCCGCTTGTCTATATCATCTATGGCCTAGCCATGGCAGCATTTTTTGAGGAAACTGCTCGTCTTATTTTCTTCAAATGGTTGGAGAAAAAGAGAAGTTTGGAAAAGGCAGACGCCTTGGCCTATGGGTTAGGGCATGGTGGCTTGGAGTTGATTTTCCTAGGTCTTACTAGTTTGCTTAATCTCTACTTCGTTCTCTCAGCAGTTCAAACGCAGGATCCACAGGTCATGCAATTACTGTCTGAAAATATGTTGAAAACTATTCAGTCGCTATCAGTCTGGCAGATTTATTTGCTTGCTTTTGAGCGAATCTTGGCGCTAGGTTTCCAATTACTCTTGACTGTTTGGGTTTATCAAGCTGTTCGTCAGAAGAAATGGATTTATCTCCTAGCAGCCTATGGACTACATGCCTTCTTTGACCTGGCACCATCTCTTGTCCAAGTTGGCTGGTTAACCAATCCAGTCTTGGTGGAAGTTGTCCTAGCACTAGAGCTCGTTCTGGTTGCCTATGGAACAAAGGCAATCTTTTGTAAAAAATCATAAAAAGGGGGGAACCTCTTTTTCTTATGCAAAATCCAAACAAGGTCTTTTTAGGGTCGTCAAATGGTCTTAAAAATGGTATAATGGAATGAATTTTGTAAAAGGAAGAGTGACATGTCTGTAAGAGAAAAAATGCTTGAAATCTTAGAAGGAATTGATATCCGTTTTAAAGAACCCTTGCATAGCTATAGTTATACAAAAGTAGGTGGAGAGGCCGATTATTTGGTCTTTCCACGAAATCGTTTTGAGTTGGCGCGCGTTGTTAAATTTGCCAACCAAGAAAATATTCCTTGGATGGTTCTTGGAAATGCTAGTAACATCATTGTTCGTGACGGTGGGATTCGTGGATTTGTCATCTTGTGTGACAAGCTCAATAATGTTTCTGTTGATGGCTATACTATTGAAGCAGAAGCTGGTGCTAACTTGATTGAAACAACTCGCATTGCCCTTCGTCATAGTTTGACTGGTTTTGAATTTGCTTGTGGCATTCCAGGGAGCGTTGGTGGCGCTGTCTTTATGAATGCAGGTGCCTATGGTGGCGAGATTGCCCACATCTTGCAGTCTTGTAAGGTCTTGACCAAGGATGGAGAAATCGAGACCCTGTCTGCCAAAGATTTGGCTTTTGGTTACCGCCACTCAGCCATTCAGGAGTCTGGTGCAGTTGTCTTGTCAGCTAAATTTGCCCTTGCTCCAGGAACCCATCAGGTTATCAAGCAAGAAATGGACCGCTTGACGCACCTACGTGAACTCAAGCAACCTTTAGAATACCCATCTTGTGGTTCGGTCTTTAAGCGTCCAGTAGGGCATTTTGCAGGTCAGTTAATTTCAGAAGCTGGCTTGAAAGGCTATCGTATTGGTGGCGTAGAAGTGTCAGAAAAGCACGCAGGATTTATGATCAATGTTGCAGATGGAACGGCTAAAGACTACGAAGACTTGATTGAGTCTGTTATCGAAAAAGTCAAGGAACACTCAGGTATCACGCTTGAAAGAGAAGTCCGTATCTTAGGTGAAAGCAAGTAGGAAGCTTTAGCTAAAAAGCTGCTGCTATGTCATGGAAAGGAGGTGAAAGCCTATCGTTAGTGCAGATGTATGTAGGCAGTTCAATCTCCTACACGAGGTAGTGGCGGCCTGACAGAGCCCTGATCTGTTAATCTATGAAAAAGAAGGAATAAATGACAATTGAAAAAACCAATTATTGAATTCAAAAACGTCTCTAAAGTTTTTGAAGACAGCAACACCAAGGTTCTCAAAGACATCAACTTTGAGTTGGAAGAGGGGAAATTTTATACCCTTCTAGGCGCATCTGGTTCAGGAAAATCAACCATCCTAAACATTATCGCAGGTTTACTGGATGCGACGACAGGAGATATCATGCTAGACGGTGTCCGCATCAATGATATCCCAACCAACAAGCGAGATGTGCATACGGTCTTCCAATCTTATGCCTTGTTTCCACATATGAATGTGTTTGAAAATGTTGCCTTTCCACTTCGCTTGCGTAAAATTGACAAGAAAGAAATCGAGCAACGCGTAGCGGAAGTTCTCAAGATGGTTCAGTTGGAAGGCTACGAAAAACGTTCCATTCGTAAACTTTCTGGAGGACAACGTCAGCGTGTGGCTATTGCCCGTGCCATCATTAACCAACCCCGTGTGGTTTTGTTGGACGAACCTTTATCAGCGCTGGACTTGAAATTAAGAACAGACATGCAGTATGAACTGCGTGAACTGCAACAACGATTGGGAATCACCTTTGTTTTTGTTACTCACGATCAGGAAGAAGCTCTTGCCATGAGTGACTGGATTTTCGTCATGAATGATGGGGAAATCGTCCAGTCTGGAACGCCAGTAGATATCTATGATGAGCCAATCAACCACTTCGTTGCCACCTTTATCGGCGAGTCAAATATTTTACCAGGAACCATGATTGAGGACTACTTGGTTGAGTTTAACGGCAAACGCTTCGAAGCGGTCGATGGTGGGATGAAGCCAAATGAACCTGTTGAGGTTGTTATTCGTCCAGAGGACTTGCGGATTACCCTTCCTGAAGAAGGCAAGCTCCAAGTTAAGGTGGATACTCAACTTTTCCGTGGGGTGCACTATGAGATTATCGCCTATGACGAACTTGGAAATGAATGGATGATCCACTCAACTCGCAAGGCCATTGTGGGTGAGGAAATCGGTCTGGACTTTGAACCAGAAGACATCCATATCATGCGTCTCAACGAAACCGAGGAAGAGTTCGATGCTCGTATCGAAGAATACGTGGAAATTGAAGAGCAAGAAGCAGGTCTGATCAATGCAATCGAGGAGGAAAGAGATGAAGAAAACAAGCTCTAAACTCTTTGTAGTGCCCTACATGCTCTGGATTGCCCTCTTTGTGCTCGCACCCTTGGTCCTGATTTTCGGTCAATCCTTTTTCAACATTGAAGGCCAGTTTAGCTTAGAAAACTATAAATCTTACTTTGCGTCACAAAACTTGACCTACCTAAAAATGAGTTTCAACTCTGTACTCTATGCAGGAATTGTGACCTTTGTGACCTTGCTTATCAGCTATCCAACAGCCCTCTTTTTGACCCGTCTCAAGCACCGTCAACTCTGGCTCATGCTGATTATCCTGCCGACATGGATCAATTTGCTCCTCAAAGCCTATGCCTTTATCGGGATTTTTGGTCAGAATGGCTCTATTAACCAATTCTTGGAATTTATCGGAATTGGTTCACAGCAGTTACTCTTTACCGATTTCTCCTTTATCTTTGTCGCAAGCTACATCGAGCTTCCCTTTATGATATTGCCAATCTTTAATGTCTTGGATGATATGGACAACAATCTCATCAATGCCAGCTATGACCTCGGTGCGACCAAGTGGGAAACCTTCCGTCATGTCATCTTCCCTCTGTCTATGAATGGTGTGCGAAGTGGGGTTCAGTCTGTCTTTATCCCAAGCTTGAGTCTCTTCATGCTGACTCGTTTGATTGGTGGGAACCGCGTTATCACACTAGGTACAGCCATTGAGCAGAACTTCCTGACCAATGACAACTACGGTATGGGTTCTACCATCGGTGTGATTCTCATCCTGACCATGTTCATTACCATGTGGGTGACCAAGGAAAGGAGAGAACGATGAAAAAATTTGCCAACCTTTACCTGGGACTGGTCTTTCTTGTCCTCTACCTGCCTATTTTTTACCTGATTGGTTATGCCTTTAATGCAGGAAACGACATGAACAGCTTTACAGGCTTTAGCCTGAGCCATTTTAAAACCATGTTTAGCGATGGCCGCCTCATGTTGATTGTGACTCAGACCTTTTTCTTGGCCTTCTTGTCAGCCTTGATTGCGACCATTATCGGGACTTTCGGTGCTATTTACATTTATCAGTCTCGTAAGAAATACCAAGAAGCCTTTCTTTCACTTAATAATATCCTCATGGTTGCGCCTGATGTTATGATTGGTGCCAGCTTCTTGATTCTTTTTACTCAACTCAAGTTTTCACTTGGCTTTTTGACCGTTCTATCTAGTCACGTGGCCTTCTCCATTCCTATCGTGGTCTTGATGGTCTTGCCTCGACTCAAGGAAATGAACGGTGACATGATTCATGCGGCCTATGACCTTGGTGCCAGTCAATTTCAGATGTTCAAGGAAATCATGCTTCCTTACCTGACTCCGTCTATCATTGCAGGTTATTTCATGGCCTTCACCTATTCGCTAGATGACTTTGCTGTGACCTTCTTTGTAACGGGAAATGGCTTTTCAACCCTGTCAGTCGAGATTTACTCTCGTGCTCGCAAGGGGATTTCGCTCGAAATCAATGCTCTGTCTGCCCTTGTCTTTCTCTTTAGTATTATCCTAGTGGTTGGATATTACTTTATCTCACGTGAGAAGGAGGAGCAAGCATGAAAAAACTCTATTCATTTTTAGCAGGAATTGTAGCGATTATCCTCGTCTTGTGGGGAATTGCGACGCATTTAGATAGTAAAATCAATAGCCGAGATAGTCAAAAATTGGTTATCTACAACTGGGGGGACTATATCGATCCAGAACTCTTGACTCAGTTTACAGAAGAAACAGGAATCCAAGTCCAGTACGAGACCTTTGACTCCAACGAAGCCATGTATACCAAGATTAAGCAAGGTGGAACGACCTACGATATTGCCATCCCTAGTGAATACATGATTAACAAGATGAAGGACGAAGACCTCTTGGTACCGCTTGACTATTCAAAACTTGAAGGTCTTGAAAATATCGGACCAGAGTTCCTCAACCAGTCCTTTGACCCAGGCAATAAATTCTCCATCCCTTACTTCTGGGGAACCCTGGGAATTGTCTACAATGAAACCATGGTAGATGAGGCGCCTGAGCATTGGGATGACCTCTGGAAGCCAGAGTATAAGAACTCTATCATGCTCTTTGATGGGGCGCGTGAGGTACTGGGACTGGGACTCAATTCGCTAGGCTACAGCCTCAACTCCAAGAATACCCAGCAGTTGGAAGAGACAGTGGACAAGCTCTACAAGCTGACTCCAAATATCAAGGCTATCGTTGCCGACGAGATGAAGGGCTACATGATTCAGGACAATGCTGCTATCGGCGTGACCTTCTCTGGTGAAGCCAGCCAAATGCTAGAAAAAAACGAAAATCTACGCTATGTGGTACCGACTGAGGCCAGCAACCTTTGGTTTGACAACATGGTCATTCCCAAAACAGTCAAAAACCAAGATGCAGCCTATGCCTTTATCAACTTTATGTTGAAACCTGAAAATGCTCTTAAAAATGCGGAGTATGTCGGCTATTCAACACCAAACCTACCAGCTAAGGAACTGCTCCCAGAGGAGAAAAAAGAAGATAAAGCCTTCTATCCAGATGCTGAAACTATGAAACACCTAGAAGTTTATGAGAAATTTGACCATAAATGGACAGGTAAATATAGCGACCTCTTCCTACAGTTTAAAATGTATCGGAAGTAGGAGTTAGAAGTCATAAAACGAATCAGTCAAGCTGGTTCGTTTTTTAATAGAAGTCAGTTTTTACAGCCATATCTTTTTCTATTCTAGTTGCTTATTTGCTTGCCCAGTAGTATACTAAGCTTAACCTTACAGAAAGCGGCAACAAATAATAAAAATGTCTACTTTTTTCAAAAAAAGTTTTTGGTCAACCTTTTTGACTTTTAATCAAACAGCTATACTATTCCATTTAAAGGATGGTTTGGATTGACAATACCTAACAACTGAGTCTATATATTTGGTGATAGGAAACTTTATATTTGCAAATATTTGCGTAGCTATATTTAGCAATTCGAAACTTTGGGATAAAAGTTGGGATAAAAAGAGTGATGGCAGTAAGAAAAAATATATTCTGAAAGAGTAATCAAAGATACAGGAAATTGGTCTGATTCAATGGAGATGATTTCCAGTTGACGCAAGCTTAAAAAAACGTTATAATAAGAAAGTTGAGAATTGATTTTCAGTAGTCTTAGTCCAGAGAAATGGCGGTGCTGCGAGCCATCTAAGCTAGGAAGTCATGCTACTCAATTTAACAATTGCATAAGAACAAGAGAATGACAAGTTCATTGAATGAAGGTGGTACCGCGGTTTTTCGCCCTTCGTGATATGAGCTTGTCTTTTGATTTTTGGAGGTGTTGATGAAAACATTTCTTGTCAAACAAAAGTTTCGTCTTGGAGGCGAACGCTTCGCTATCAAGGATGACAGGGGAGAAATCGCCTATCAGGTAGAGGGATCATTTTTTAAGATTCCTAAAACCTTTACCATATATGATGCTAATGGTGAACAGGTCAGTCAGATCAGTAAAGAAATCTTGACCTTGCTTCCTCGTTTTGAGATTCAGCTTCGAGATGGCTCGAGTTTTGTCATTCGTAAGAAGTTGACCTTCTGGCGAGATAAGTATGAGTTTGATAATCTGGGGCTTCGTATCGAGGGCAATATCTGGGATTTGAATTTCAAATTGCTGGATGATCGCGATCAGCTGATTGCGGAAATTAAGAAGGAACTCTTCCATCTGACCTCTACCTATACCGTAACGGTTCTTGAAGACTCTTATGCAGACCTAGTCATTTCCCTCTGTGTCGCGATTGACTATGTGGAAATGCTGGAAAGTCAATCACATTAAACAAGTAAATAAGGAGACAATATGAAACAACTATCTAGTGCACAAGTACGCCAAATGTGGCTTGACTTCTGGGCGACCAAAGGTCACTCTGTAGAACCATCAGTGAGCTTGGTTCCTGTAAATGACCCAACTCTTTTGTGGATCAACTCTGGGGTAGCAACCCTTAAGAAATACTTTGACGGGACTATTATCCCTGAAAATCCACGTATTACCAATGCCCAAAAGGCTATTCGTACCAACGATATTGAAAACGTAGGGAAGACTGCACGTCACCATACTATGTTTGAAATGTTGGGGAACTTCTCTATCGGGGATTACTTCCGTGACGAAGCGATCACTTGGGCTTATGAGCTTTTGACAAGCCCTGAATGGTTTGATTTTCCTGCTGAAAAACTATACATGACCTACTATCCAGATGATAAAGATTCTTATAACCGCTGGATTGAGGTAGGAGTGGACCCAAGTCACTTGATTCCAATCGAGGACAACTTCTGGGAAATCGGTGCGGGACCTTCTGGACCAGATACAGAAATTTTCTTTGACCGTGGAGAGGCTTTTGACCCAGAAAATATCGGTCTTCGCCTGCTTGCAGAAGATATTGAAAACGACCGTTATATTGAAATCTGGAACATCGTTTTGTCACAATTTAACGCAGACCCTGCTGTTCCTCGTAGCGAATACAAGGAACTGCCACACAAGAACATTGATACGGGTGCTGGTTTGGAGCGTTTGGTGGCCGTTATCCAAGGAGCTAAGACAAACTTTGAAACAGACCTCTTCATGCCAATCATTCGTGAAGTGGAGAAATTGTCTGGTAAGGTCTACGACCAAGATGGCGACAACATGAGCTTCAAGGTTATCGCTGACCATATCCGTTCTCTTTCATTTGCCATCGGTGATGGTGCCCTTCCAGGAAATGAAGGTCGTGGTTATGTCCTTCGTCGTCTTCTCCGTCGTGCTTCTATGCATGGTCAAAAATTGGGTATCAACGAGCCTTTCCTTTACAAACTCGTTCCAACTGTTGGAAAAATCATGGAAAGCTACTACCCAGAAGTGCTTGAAAAACATAACTTTATCGAAAAAATCGTTAAGAGCGAAGAAGAGTCATTTGCGCGTACTCTTCACTCAGGTCAACACTTTGCCCAAGGCATTGTAGCTGACTTGAAAGAAAAAGGTCAATCTGTCATTGCTGGTTCAGATGTATTTAAACTTTACGACACTTATGGATTCCCAGTTGAATTGACTGAAGAAATTGCTGAAGAAGCTGGGATGACTGTAGACCGTGAAGGTTTTGAAGCAGCCATGAAAGAACAGCAAGAGCGCGCGCGTGCCTCAGCTGTTAAGGGTGGCTCAATGGGGATGCAAAATGAAACCCTTCAAAACATCACTGTAGAAAGTGTCTTCAACTACAATGCTAGCCAATTGTCTTCTAAAATGGTAGCTATCGTGGCTGACAATGCAGAAGTAGAAGCTGTGTCAGAAGGAACTGCCTCACTTATCTTTGCGGAAACTCCATTCTACGCTGAAATGGGTGGACAAGTCGCTGACCACGGACAAATCTTGGATGAGTCAGGTAAGGTCGTGGCTGCTGTGACAAATGTTCAGAAAGCACCAAACGGACAAGCTCTTCACACAGTTGAAGTTCTTGCACCGCTTGCCTTGAACCAAGAATATACGCTGGCAATCGATACAAATCGTCGTCACCGTGTTATGAAAAACCACACTGCGACTCACTTGCTTCACGCTGCCCTTCACAATATCCTTGGAAATCATGCAACACAAGCAGGATCTCTTAACGAAGTTGAATTCCTTCGCTTTGACTTTACTCATTTCCAAGCAGTAACTGCAGAAGAATTGCGTGCCATTGAACAGCAAGTCAACGAGAAAATCTGGGAAGCTCTTGAAGTGAAGACAGTTGAAACGGATATTGACACTGCCAAGGAAATGGGAGCTATGGCTCTCTTTGGTGAGAAATACGGTAAAGAAGTCCGTGTTGTTACTATCGGTGACTACTCTATCGAGCTTTGTGGTGGTACCCACGTTGGCAACACTTCTGAAATTGGTCTTTTCAAGATTGTCAAAGAAGAAGGTATCGGATCAGGAACTCGCCGTATCTTGGCAGTGACTGGTAAGGAAGCCTTTGAAGCCTACCGCGAACAAGAAGATGCTCTTAAAGCTGTCGCAGCAACTCTTAAAGCACCTCAACTTAAAGAAGTACCTCACAAGGTAGAAGGACTTCAAGAACAACTTCGTCAACTTCAAAAAGAAAATGCTGAGTTGAAAGAAAAAGCCGCAGCTGCAGCCGCAGGCGATATCTTCAAGGACGTTAAGGAAGTCAACGGTCACCGTTACATTGCTAGCCAAGTGTCTGTATCTGATGCAGGTGCCCTTCGTACTTTTGCGGATAACTGGAAACAAAAAGACTACTCTGATCTTCTTGTCCTAGTTGCTGCTATCGGTGACAAAGTCAATGTTCTTGTAGCAAGTAAGACAAAAGACCTTCATGCAGGAAACCTTGTTAAAGAATTGGCACCAATCGTCGATGGACGTGGTGGTGGTAAACCAGACATGGCCATGGCAGGAGGAAGCAACCAAGCTAAAATCCAAGAATTGTTGGATACAGTAGCAGGTAAATTGTAATCAAGTAATACTCTTCGAAAATCTCTTCAAACAACGTCAGCTTCACCTTGCCGTAGGTATAGGTAACTGACTTCGTCAGTCTTATCTACAACCTCAAAACTGTGTTTTTAGCAACCTGCGGCTAGCTTCCTAGTTTGCTCTTTGATTTTCATTGAGTATAAAGATCTATCCATTTGGGTAGGTCTTTTTATGACTACAAAAAAGCCAAATCCGATTGGACCTGGCTTGATAATTATGAACTATAGTGGATTGAAGTTAGAATAGTATAATATGACTTCTAATTCATTTTTAGAAATTCATTGAAAGCAGCCAATCGATTTGTTCACATTTTATTTCAATCCACTATATTAGATAGTATTGGCTGCCCAGACACTTACAGATCTTGCTGAGACTGGGAATTGTCCATAACCTTCCTCATCAATTGTAATTTGACCTTGGTGGTTTCCAAGTAAGTCTATGAAGGTTTGGTTAGCCCATTCTTGGCCGACAAACATTGACTTGCTGTTTTCTTGGTCATTTGAGATAAGGACTGCGATTGGGGATTGATGTTCAGCACCTGAACGTACCCAACCGATACAGTTAGGGTCATCAAAGTAGTCATTTTGTTCTCCATAGGCCAAATCTTTTCGGATGGTTAGGAGGCGGTCAAGGACTTCTTTGAAATCTTGTTGAGCATATTGCCCTGAAATCCCATAATAGTCGCCGTAAAAGACACATGGAAGGCCATTTTGGCGTAACAGAATGAGGGCATAGGCTGCTGGTTTGAACCATTCTTCAACAGTAGACTCAAGAGCCTGTCCTCGTTGGGTATCGTGGTTGTCGACAAAAGTCACCGCCTTGTCAGGTTTGAGTTCAACCAAGCTATCTGTGAAAATACCACGAAGGTCATAGTTGGAACCTGCTCGGCTAGCATCAAAGAGATTCTGGTGGAGACGAACATCGACAAGGTCAAAGCGTTCTTCCGTTTTTTCAAGATAGTCTAGATTGGCTTCCTTATCGGGATTCCAAAATTCACCAAAAACATAGAAATCCTCACCGTATTTTTCCTTCATATCGCGGATAAAATTGCTCATGAAGAAAGAGTCAATGTGCTTAACGGCATCCAAACGGAAACCAGCAATACCAGTCGTCTCCATGAACCAGTCTGCCCAGTCGTAGATATTTTTGATAACTTCAGGATGTTTAAAGTCTAGGTCGGCATACATGAGGTAGTCATAGTTACCGTTTTCGTTATCGACCAATTCCTCGTTGGCCCAGCCCTTATTGTCCCCTTGGATCAGATAAATCCCAGACTTACGGCGTTTGGCATCGTAGTCTGTACCTGTGAAGTGGTACCAGTGCCAGTGGAAGTCATTGTAGGTATCTTGGCGACCATCGAAGGTAAAGCTAGTCCAGCCATTGATAGTAAAGGGTTCTCCGAGTTCAACTGTACGGTCTACAGGATCCACTTCGATAACCTGAAAGGCTTCCATGTGATCAGCAGCAGCCTTGTGGTTGAGTACCACATCGGCCATAGGCTGGATTCCCTGTGCTTTTAGGGCTTGAATGGCTTGAAGATAGTCTTCTTTGAAACCATACTTGGTGCGGATAGTACCTTTTTGGTTAAACTCTCCTAGGTCGAATAAGTCATAGACACCATAGCCGACATCTTTTTCATTGGTTGCCTTAAAAGCTGGTGGCATCCAGACGTGGCTAATCCCCAGATGAGCTAGGTGTGGAGCATCTTCAGCCAGACGCGTCCAGTGCTGACCATCGTGGGGCAGATACCATTCAAAGTATTGCATGAGTGTTTGATTTTGCATGATGTTTCCTCTTACTTGTCAATCTTGTTCTTTATTCTATCATAAAGTATTGGTTAGCGCCAACGTTTGCATAAGATAGAAGGAAACTATTTTAACTACTTAAAATAAAGTATTGATTTTTTTGTATCAAAGTGCTAGTATAACAGTATGTAATATAGATAAAGATAGGAGTCATCCCATGATTGAATTTCAAAATGTTAGTAAGTTGTATGGTGATAAAGAGGCTTTGAGCAATCTCAATTTGCAGATTGAAAATGGGGAGATTATGGGCTTGATTGGCCATAATGGGGCTGGAAAATCGACCACTATAAAATCCCTAGTCAGTATCATTTCGCCCAGCAGTGGTCGTATTTTGGTAGACGGTCAGGATTTATCGGAAAATCGCTTGGCTATTAAACGAAAGATTGGCTACGTAGCAGACTCGCCTGACTTATTTTTACGCTTAACGGCCAATGAATTTTGGGAATTGATCGCCTCATCCTACGATTTGACTAGCTCTGACTTGGAGGCTAGTCTAGCTAGGCTATTGAACGTTTTTGATTTTGCTGAAAATCGCTATCAGGTTATTGAAACCCTTTCTCACGGAATGCGTCAGAAAGTCTTTGTCATCGGAGCACTCTTGTCTGATCCTGATATTTGGGTCTTGGACGAACCCTTGACTGGTTTGGATCCCCAGGCCGCCTTTGATTTGAAGCAAATGATGAAGGAACATGCACAAAAAGGCAAGACAGTTTTGTTTTCAACTCATGTGCTAGAGGTAGCTGAGCAAGTCTGTGATCGGATTGCTATTTTGAAAAAGGGACATTTGATTTATTGTGGTAGTGTAGAGGACTTGAGAAAAGACCACCCAGACCAGTCTTTGGAAAGTATCTACCTTAGCCTTGCTGGTAGAAAAGAGGAGGTTTCAGATGCGTCTCAAGGTCATTAAAAAATTAGTTGATATCAATATCCTCTATTCATCTCAAGAAGCGAATCTGGCTAACCTACGAAAGAAGCAGGCTAAGAATCCTGGGAAAAAAGTAAATGTTTCCGCTAGAGTCCTAAGTTCTTACATTTTTTCAAGTCTCTTGATGCTTTTCATGTTTATAAATATAGCCTTTCGTTTTCCTTTTGAGGAAATGCCAAGTTTTTTTAGTAGCATGGTTGCTATTTTACTGGTGCTTGCCTTTTCAACTTCTTTCACTGCATTTTACAATGTCTTTTATGAGAGTAAGGACTTGGCATCGTATAGGCCCTATGCCTTTAAAGAATCAGAGATTATAATTGCTAAAGGACTGTCTGTTCTCTTGCCAGCTCTAGCTGGAATTGTACCAATCCTAGCTTATTTTCTAGTCCTCTATATTAGGCTAGCTCCTTCTCTTTGGCTGGGCTTGCCTTTGATGCTGCTGTCCTTGGCCTTATTATTTGTCTCTGTTACTTTAGTGATGGTAGTGGCAGTACATTTCTTGGCTCAGACTACGGTCTTCAGAAAGTATCAGTCTATTTTTTCGAATGTGATGATTGGGATAGGGGTTCTCATACCTTTAATATTTGTCCTCTTTCTACAGTCGACTTTTGGAAGTATTGTTGACAAAGTTAGAGACATTCCATTTCTCCTTTATCCTCTTCATATCTTTTACAAAATAGCAGTGGCTCCTTTTTCGACAGAAGCCATACTGGGTCTGTTAGCTTGGATAGCTTTAACTGTTTTCTTGCTTTACCTGACCAAAAAGAAGGTTCTTCCTCATTTTTATGACGTGATTCTGCTTAACAGTGAGGAGAAGGTCAAGAAAGAACGTCGCAATAAGGAGAGAATTTCAACTACTAATAAAAAGGGCTTTTTCCGTATGGTTTTACGCTACCACCTCACCCTCTTGGGACAGGGAACTGGCGTGATTACAGTGCTTTTTACAAGTGCTTTTCTTCCTTATCTCATGATGATCGGTCTGATTTCCAACATCCGAGATTCTCAGATAGTTCCAGACATTCATCCTCCATACTGGTTACCCTTGTTTTTTATAGCTCTCTTTATAGCAGTTGTCAATAACAATATCACCAGCCTGCATTCAATTTCCTTGTCCTTGGAGAGGGAAAATGTTGATTTTCTGAAGAGTTTACCCTTTGACTTTGCTCGTTATGTGAAAGTGAAATTTTGGATTATATTTGCTGTCCAGTCCTTTTTACCAGTTCTGACTTTACTTGGCCTTTCTCTATATCTAGGCTTGCCCATCCTTTCGATGATTTATCTTCTTGTAGTCTGGATCCTTGCCAGTGTCATCCTTTCTTGCCACCATTACCTTAAGGACGTGAAAAATTTGTCAACAAATTGGAGTAACATTACGGACCTGGTGAACCGTTCAAATCGTATAGTCGCAATTGTTTTGATTTTTATTTATAGTGCAATCTTAATGGCCCTTGTAATAGGGAGCTTATTCTTGGTTCGCTCTCTCGCCCCTGTCCTTGCCATCAGCTTGGGAGTAGGAGTTCTTATCCTCTTGCTTGCTCTTGCTATTTTTGGCTATCATTACTACCTTTCACGCATATTGACAGAAATAGAAAAAAGATGAGATAGTTGGTCGCTTGCTTGATACATTTTATAAAAAGAAATGAAGCTGAGCAAAAAACCACTTCTAACTAGCAAAAAAACGAGCATTTCCGTAGTTGGATATACTCGTTTTTCTATGCCATTTTTCTTATCATAAGAACAAAACGACTAGAAATTTTTAACAATGTATAAATCCTATAGCATCAATTGCTTAAATTTGGTACTAGATTTTATCTATGATGTGAAGATTAATGGAGCTTGAGATGTTTGCTATTTATGGATAGTGTACAAAGTAAATTGTTACTGGCGAACTCTCTTATACTTCCGGGTCTACCTTTATCTAGTTATTCTTATAAAAATCTGTTTTATACTCAATGCAAAACAAAGAGCAAACTAGGAAGCTATCCTCAGGTTGCTCAAAGCACCGCTTTGAGGTTGCAGATAAAGCTGACGTGGTTTGAAGAGTATTAGACTAAATCCCACTTTGAGAAGTTAGCCTGAAATAATTCCTATTTGTAAAACTCTGATAAGTCTTGGCTGATTTTGGAGAAATGTGGTATAATTTTTCTTATGGAAAAGATTATCATTACAGCAACTGCTGAAAGTATTGAACAAGTTAAACAACTGCTCGAAGCTGGCGTAGACCGTATCTATGTCGGTGAGAAAGATTTTGGCCTTCGCCTGCCGACAACCTTTAGTTATGACCAATTGCGTGAAATCGCTAAGTTGGTCCATGATGCTGGTAAGGAATTGATCGTTGCAGTCAATGCCCTCATGCACCAAGATATGATGGACCGTATCAAGCCTTTCTTAGACTTTTTGGAAGAAATTAAGACAGACTACATTACGATTGGGGATGCAGGTGTCTTTTACGTTGTCAATCGTGATGGCTATTCTTTCAAGACTATCTATGATGCTTCAACTATGGTGACAAGTAGTCGTCAGATTAACTTCTGGGGACAAAAAGCTGGTGCTTCTGAGGCTGTTTTGGCGCGTGAAATTCCATCTGCTGAACTCTTCAAAATGCCAGAGATTTTGGAAATTCCTGCTGAAGTTTTGGTTTACGGAGCTAGTGTCATCCATCATTCTAAGCGTCCGCTCTTGCAAAACTATTATAACTTTACGCATATCGATGATGAAAAGACTCGCAAGCGTGACCTTTTCTTGGCTGAGCCAAGTGATCCTGAGAGCCATTATTCCATTTTTGAAGATAATCATGGTACCCACATTTTTGCCAACAATGACCTTGATTTGATGACTAAATTGACAGAATTGGTGGAGTATGGTTTCACTCACTGGAAATTAGAAGGGCTCTACACTCCTGGTCAGAACTTTGTTGAGATTGCAAAACTCTTTATCCAAGCGCGTAGCTTGATTCAAGAGGGAAACTTTAGCCATGACCAAGCCTTCTTTCTGGATGAAGAAGTTCGTAAACTTCACCCTAAAAACCGATTCCTTGATACAGGATTCTATGACTACGATCCTGATATGGTTAAATAAAGTAAATGATTCATTGAGAGAAGGAAGATTTAAAATTTCTTCTCTCAATTTTTCTTGTTTCCTCACCATTTTCAAAAATCAGCAGGCTAGGATGCTCGGCTTACTGAGATTTTTAAGAAAAGTGACCTTCTTATGTTTGAAAATTATCCCATGTTTGCAGGTGCCAAATGGCCCTTTTTTTGGTATAATTTTTTATAATGAAAACGATTGGTAATCGCTATGTTGTGGTTGATTTAGAGGCAACTAGCACAGGTAGTAAGGCTAAAATTATCCAAGTGGGAATTGTCGTGATTGAGGACGGAAAAATCGTCGATCACTATTCGACGGATGTCAATCCACACGAACCTCTGGATGCTCATATTAAAGAATTGACAGGGCTAACTGACCAACGTCTGGCGCAAGCACCTGATTTTTCGCAAGTTGCTAGAAAAATCTTTGACTTGGTGGAGGATGGGATTTTTGTAGCCCATAATGTTCAGTTTGATGCTAATCTCTTGGCGGAAAATTTATTTTTTGAAGGTTATGAGCTAAGAAATCCTCGTGTTGATACGGTGGAATTGGCCCAGGTTTTTTTCCCAGAAATGGAAAAATATAGTTTGCCGATATTGTGTCGAGAATTAGGAATTCCTCTAAAGCACGCCCACACAGCCCTTTCAGATGCACAAGCTACAGCGGAATTACTCCTTTTTCTTCGAGAAAAGATAGCCCAGCTCCCTAAAGGTCTCTTGGAACGCTTGCTGGAAATGGCTGACGCTCTCTTATATGAGTCCTATCTGGTTATTGAAGAAATTTATCGAAACCAATCTATCCTGAGTTCTCCAGACTTGGTCGAAGTTCAAGGACTGTATTTCAAGAAACCTGCAGCTCCCCTGAAGTCACGAAAGCTATCTCAAGACTTTTCTAAAAATATTTCTCTGTTGAATCTTGAAGTGAGGGAGGAGCAAGAAAATTTTGCTAAAGAGGTTGGCTTGCTATTGAAAGATGAGCCTGTCTCACTAATTCAAGCGCCGACTGGGATTGGGAAAACTTATGGCTATCTCTTACCCGCTTTATCTCAAATGAAAGAGCGTCAAATTGTCCTTAGTGTTCCGACAAAGATTCTTCAAAATCAAATCATGGAAGAAGAAGGTAAACGTCTTGAGGAAGTGTTCCATATAGATATTCATAGTTTAAAGGGGCCTAAAAATTATTTGAAGCTGGATTCCTTTTATCGTTCCTTGCAGGAAAATGATGAAAATCGCTTATTTAGGCGCTTTAAAATGCAACTCTTGGTTTGGTTGACTGAGACAGAGACAGGAGATTTGGATGAAATCGGGCAACTCTATCGTTACCAACATTTTCTCGCAGACCTTCGTCATGATGGGAATTTATCATCTCAAAGCTTATTTGTGACGGAAGATTTCTGGAAATGCAGTCAAGAAAGGGCACAAACCTGCAAGCTTTTAGTGACCAATCACGCCTATCTTGTAACCAGACTTGAAGATAATCCTGAATTTGTCAGTGACCGTTTATTGATTATTGATGAAGTCCAAAAAGTTTTATTGGCTCTAGAAAATCTGCTTCAAGAGACACACGATATCCAGTCTATTATCGATTTGCTTGATAAGGCTTTACTGGAGGAGCAAAATAAAGTCCAGCAACGAATACTAGAAAGTATTCGCTTTGAGTGCCTCTACTTGATAGAACAATTTCAGTCTGGAAAATCTAAGAAAAATATCTTAGATTCTCTGGCCAATCTCCACCAGTATTTTTCAGAATTAGAAGTAGAAGGCTTTGAGGAGCTGGTTCGCTATTTTACAGCTGAAGGTGATTACTGGCTCGAAGCAACTGAAACGAGTCAAAAGAAAATTCAGATTTCTTCTACGAAATCAGGCCGTATTCTTCTGTCCTCCTTAGTTCCTGAGAGTTGCCAAGTCTTGGGAGTATCGGCTACTCTTGAGATTAGTCAGAGAGTTTCTTTGGCCGACCTTTTAGGCTATCCTGAAGCCAAATTTGTCAAGATTGAAGCTCGTAGAAAACAGGACCAAGAAGTGGTCTTGGTCAAAGATTTCCCTCTGGTGACAGAAACTTCCTTAGAAGTCTATGCCAAAGAGGTAGCTGATTTGCTGATGGATGTTCAAGCTTTCCAGCAACCGATTTTAGTTCTCTTTACTGCTAAAGACATGCTTCTAGCAGTATCGGATTTACTTCCAGTTAGCCATCTGGCCCAGTATAAAAATGGTGATGTTCATCAACTGAAGAAACGCTTTGAAAAAGGTGAACAACAAATCTTGCTTGGTGCAGCAAGTTTCTGGGAGGGAGTTGATTTTTCAAGCCATCCTTTTGTGATTCAAGTTGTACCAAGACTTCCTTTCCAAAATCCTCAAGAGCCCTTAACGAAAAAGATTAATCAGGAACTAATTCAAGAAGGGAAAAATGCCTTTTATGATTATCAATTGCCAATGGCCATTATTCGTTTAAAACAGGCTTTGGGAAGAAGTATGAGACGCGAACACCAACGTTCTTTAACCCTCATTCTGGATAGAAGAATCGTCGGAAAACGATATGGCAAGCAAATAGTGACTTCTCTAGCAAAAGAAGCGACTGTTAAAACCGTCTCTCGATCCGAAGTTGATGAGGCTGTTGATAAATTTTTAAATGAACTTTGATAAATAGTATTGTATGAAAGTATAAGGTTAGTGTATATGAAACGTTCTCTCGACTCTAGAGTCGATTATAGTTTGCTATTGCCAGTATTTTTTCTACTGGTTATTGGCGTGGTGGCTATCTATATAGCTGTTAGTCATGATTATCCAAACAATATTCTGCCCATTTTAGGGCAGCAGGTCGCATGGATTGCCTTGGGGCTTGTGATTGGTTTTGTGGTCATGCTCTTTAATACAGAATTTCTTTGGAAAGTGACCCCTTTTCTATATATGTTAGGTTTGGGACTCATGGTCTTGCCGATCGTCTTTTATAATCCAAGCCTAGTTGCATCAACGGGTGCCAAAAACTGGGTATCAATAAATGGAATTACCCTATTCCAACCATCAGAATTTATGAAGATATCCTATGTCCTCATGTTGGCCCGTGTCATTGTCCAATTTACAAAGAAACATAAGGAATGGCAACGTACAGTTCCGCTGGACTTTTTATTAATTTTTTGGATGATTGTCTTTACCATTCCAGTCCTAGTTCTTTTGGCACTTCAAAGTGACTTGGGGACGGCTTTGGTTTTTGTAGCTATTTTCTCAGGAATCGTCTTACTATCAGGAGTTTCTTGGAAAATTATTATTCCAGTATTTGTGACTGCTGTAACAGGAGTTGCTGGATTCTTAGCCATTTTTATCAGTAAGGGTGGCCGGGCTTTTCTCCATCAATTGGGGATGCCGACCTACCAAATCAATCGTATCTTGGCTTGGCTCAATCCATTCGACTTTGCCCAAACAACCACTTACCAACAGGCTCAAGGACAAATCGCCATTGGGAGCGGTGGCTTATTTGGTCAAGGTTTTAATGCTTCTAATCTGCTTATTCCAGTTCGTGAGTCGGATATGATTTTCACAGTCATTGCAGAAGATTTTGGCTTTATTGGCTCTGTCCTTGTTATCGCCCTTTATCTCATGCTGATTTACCGTATGTTGAAGATTACTCTTAAATCAAATAATCAGTTCTACACCTATATTTCTACAGGTTTGATTATGATGTTGCTCTTCCACATCTTTGAAAATATAGGTGCTGTTACTGGCTTGCTTCCTTTAACTGGGATTCCCTTGCCTTTTATTTCGCAAGGAGGATCGGCTATTATCAGTAATTTGATCGGTGTTGGCTTGCTTTTATCGATGAGTTACCAGACAAACCTAGCTGAAGAAAAGAGTGGAAAAGTCCGATTCAAGCGGAAAAAGGTTGTATTAAAACAAATCAAATAAGGAGAAAATCATGGTTAAAGTAGCAGTTATGTTGGCTCAGGGCTTTGAAGAAATTGAAGCTTTGACAGTTGTGGATGTTTTGCGTCGTGCTAATATTACTTGTGATATGGTAGGATTTGAAGAGCAAGTGACAGGTTCGCACGCAATCCAAGTAAGAGCAGATCGTGTCTTTGAGGGGGATTTATCAGACTATGACATGATTGTCCTTCCTGGCGGGATGCCTGGTTCTGCACATTTGCGTGACAATCAGGCCTTAATTCAAGAATTGCAAAATTTCGAGCAAGAAGGGAAGAAACTGGCAGCCATTTGTGCGGCCCCAATTGCCCTCAATCAAGCAGGGCTATTGAAAAACAAGCAGTACACTTGTTATGACGGCGTTCAAGAGCAAATCTTTGATGGTCAATATGTCAAGGAAACAGTAGTGGTAGATGGTCATTTGACAACCAGTAGAGGGCCCTCAACAGCCCTTGCCTTTGCCTATGAGTTGGTGGAGCAACTAGGCGGAGACGCAGAGACTTTACGAATAGGAATGCTCTATCGAGATGTCTTTGGTAAAAATCAATAAAACGGGAGTTAACCTCTCGTTTTTTATGTGGAAAACTCAGGGAAATCATCGCTTTTTTCATAAAAAAATGCTATAATGAAGGGTATGAAATATCACGATTATATCTGGGATTTAGGTGGAACTTTACTGGATAATTACGAAACTTCAACAGCTGCATTTGTTGAAACATTGGCACTGTATGGTATCACACAAGACCATGACAGCGTCTATCAAGCTTTAAAGGTTTCTACTGATTTTGCGATTGAGACTTTCGCACCCAACTTAGAACATTTTTTAGAAAAGTACAAGGAAAATGAAGCCAGAGAGCTTGAACATCCGATTTTATTTGAAGGAGTTTCTGACTTATTGGAAGACATTTCAAATCAAGGTGGGCGTCATTTCTTGGTTTCTCACAGAAATGATCAGGTCTTGGAAATTTTAGAAAAAACCTCTATAGCAGCTTATTTTACAGAAGTAGTGACTTCTAGCTCAGGCTTTAAGAGAAAACCGAATCCTGAGTCCATGATTTATTTAAGAGAAAAATATCAGATTTGCTCTGGTCTTGTCATTGGTGATCGGCCGATTGATATTGAAGCAGGGCAAGCTGCTGGACTGGATACCCACTTGTTTACCAGTATCGTGAATTTAAGACAAGTATTAGACATGTAAGAAAAAGGAATAAGATGACAGAAGAAATCAAAAATCTGCAGGCACAGGATTATGATGCCAGTCAAATTCAAGTTTTAGAGGGCTTAGAGGCTGTTCGTATGCGTCCAGGGATGTATATCGGGTCAACCTCAAAAGAAGGTCTTCACCATCTAGTTTGGGAAATCGTTGATAACTCAATCGATGAGGCCTTGGCAGGATTTGCCAGCCATATTCAAGTCTTTATTGAGCCAGATGATTCGATTACTGTTGTCGATGATGGGCGTGGGATCCCAGTCGATATTCAGGAAAAAACAGGCCGACCTGCTGTTGAGACAGTCTTTACGGTCCTTCATGCTGGAGGAAAGTTTGGCGGTGGCGGCTACAAGGTTTCAGGTGGTCTTCACGGAGTAGGGTCATCAGTAGTTAATGCCCTTTCCACTCAATTAGATGTTCATGTCCACAAAAATGGTAAGATTCATTACCAAGAATACCGTCGTGGTCATGTTGTCGCAGATCTTGAAGTAGTTGGAGATACGGATAAAACTGGAACAACAGTTCACTTTACACCGGATCCAGAAATCTTCACTGAAACAACAACCTTTGATTTTGATAAATTAAATAAACGCATTCAAGAATTGGCCTTTCTAAATCGCGGCCTTCAAATTTCAATTACAGATAAGCGTGAAGGTTTGGAACAAACTAAGCATTACCACTATGAAGGTGGGATTGCTAGCTACGTTGAATATATCAACGAGAACAAGGATGTAATCTTTGATACACCAATCTACACAGATGGTGAGATGGATGATATTACAGTTGAAGTAGCCATGCAGTACACAACGGGTTACCATGAAAATGTCATGAGTTTCGCCAATAATATTCATACCCATGAAGGTGGAACGCATGAACAAGGTTTCCGTACAGCCTTGACTCGTGTTATCAACGATTATGCTCGTAAAAATAAGTTACTGAAAGACAATGAAGACAACTTAACAGGGGAAGATGTCCGCGAAGGCTTAACTGCAGTTATCTCAGTTAAACACCCAAATCCACAGTTTGAAGGACAAACTAAGACCAAACTGGGGAATAGCGAAGTGGTCAAGATTACCAATCGCCTCTTCAGTGATGCTTTCTCCGATTTCCTCATGGAAAACCCACAGATTGCCAAACGTATCGTGGAAAAAGGGATTTTAGCTGCTAAGGCTCGTGTGGCTGCCAAGCGTGCGCGTGAAGTCACTCGTAAAAAATCTGGTTTGGAAATTTCTAACCTTCCAGGGAAACTAGCAGACTGTTCTTCTAACAATCCTGCTGAAACAGAACTCTTCATCGTCGAAGGAGACTCAGCTGGTGGATCAGCCAAATCTGGTCGTAACCGTGAATTTCAGGCAATTCTTCCAATCCGCGGTAAGATCTTGAACGTTGAAAAGGCAAGTATGGATAAGATTCTAGCTAACGAAGAAATTCGTAGTCTTTTCACAGCGATGGGAACAGGATTTGGAGCAGAATTTGATGTTTCGAAAGCTCGTTACCAAAAACTCGTTTTGATGACCGATGCCGATGTCGATGGAGCCCACATTCGTACTCTTCTTTTAACCTTGATTTATCGTTATATGAAACCAATCCTAGAAGCTGGTTATGTTTATATCGCTCAACCACCAATCTATGGTGTCAAGGTTGGAAGTGAGATTAAAGAATACATCCAGCCAGGTGCAGATCAAGAAATCAAACTCCAAGAGGCCTTGGCCCGCCACAGTGAAGGACGTGCCAAACCAACCATTCAGCGTTATAAAGGTCTGGGTGAAATGGATGACCACCAATTATGGGAAACAACCATGGATCCGGAACATCGCTTGATGGCCAGAGTTTCTGTGGATGATGCTGCAGAAGCAGATAAAATCTTTGATATGTTGATGGGGGATCGAGTAGAGCCTCGTCGTGAGTTTATCGAAGAAAATGCTGTCTATAGTACACTGGATGTCTAAAAAATCGGGAGAAGTAGTTCCCTTGGTCTAAAAAATATGATATAATCATTACGATTGTTTCAAGTAAAAAAGGAGTTTAATATGTCTGCTAGCCTAGTAATTTATTTGATAATTGCAGTTGCAGTTTTATTGGTCATTGCTTATGCTATCGCAATTTATGTAAGGAAACGCAATGAAAGTAAACTAGCAATTTTAGAAGAGAAAAAAGAAGAACTGTACAATCTTCCAGTTAATGATGAAGTTGAAGCTGTAAAAAATATGCACTTGATTGGACAAAGTCAGGTGACTTTCCGTGAATGGAATCAAAAATGGGTTGATTTATCTCTTAATTCTTTTGCCGATATCGAAAATAATCTTTTCGAGGCAGAAGGCTACAATAACTCATTCCGTTTTTTAAAGGCCAGTCATCAAATTGATCAAATCGAGAGTCAAATTACTTTGATTGAAGAAGATATTGCGGCAATTCGCAACGCCTTGGCAGATTTGGAGAAACAAGAGTCTAAAAATAGTGGACGTGTTCTTCATACCTTGGACTTGTTTGAAGAGTTGCAACACCGAGTTGCTGATCATTCTGAAGAATATGGTCAAGGTTTATCTGAAATTGAAAAACAATTGGAAAATATCCAATCAGAGTTTTCTCAGTTTGTAACTTTAAATTCGTCAGGTGACCCAGTAGAAGCTGCTGTGATTTTGGATAATGCTGAAAATCATATCTTGGCTTTAACGCATATTGTTGATCGTATACCAGCAATTGTAGCAACATTATCTAAAGACCTACCTGATCAACTGGAAGATTTAGAAGATGGCTACCGTAAGCTTTTAGATGCTAATTATCATTTTGCTGAAACGGATATTGAAGCGCGTTTCCAACTACTGTATGAAGCTCTCAAGAAAAATCATGAGAATATTGCGAAACTAGAATTGGATAATGCAGAGTACGAAAATACTCAAATCCAAGAAGAGATTAATGCACTTTATGATATCTTTACAAGAGAAATTGCGGCACAGAAAGTAGTAGAAGGTTTAGTAGCAACACTTCCTACTTATCTTCAACACATGAAGGAAAATAATGCTTTATTGATAGAAGATATTGAGCGTTTGAGTAAAAGTTATTTACTTTCTGAATCGGATGCAAGTCATGTTCGTCGTTTACAGTCCGAATTAGAAAGCTTTGAGACTGCTATTATTGAGGCAACTTCAAATCAAGATGAACCAACTCAAGCATATTCAATTCTTGAAGAAAATCTTGAATCTTTACAGGAAAATCTTAAAGAGATTGAAGATGAACAGATTTCAGTTAGTGAGCGTCTTGCACGAATTGAGAAAGATGATATCAATGCACGTCAAAAGGCAAATGTATATGTTAATCGTCTCCATACAATCAAGAGATATATGGAAAAACGGAACCTACCTGGTATTCCACAAACTTTCTTGAAGTTATTCTTTACAGCAAGTAATAATACGGAAGATCTAATGGCTGAATTAGAGCAAAACTTAGTCAATATAGAATCAGTTAACCGTATTCTTGAAATTGCAACGAAGGATATGGAAGAGCTTGAGACGGAAACTTATAATATTGTACAGTATGCAACCTTGACAGAACAACTATTGCAATATTCTAACCGCTATCGCTCATTTGATGAACGTATTCAAGAAGCATTTAACGAAGCTTTAGATATTTTTGAAAAAGAATTTGATTATCGCGCTTCATTTGACAAGATTTCTCAAGCTTTGGAAGTGGCAGAGCCTGGTGTAACCAACCGCTTTGTTACCTCGTATGAGAAAACACGTGAAACAATTCGTTTCTAAAATAATAAAAAAGATTTGGTTTTGTGAGAAGTAGAACCAAATCTTTTTTATTATTTGTCTATAAAATCTTGTATGATAAGATTTCAAGATAAAAAATTGGAGATGATTTAAAAAGCTAAATAAACCTAATTTTGTTCCATAAGGTTCAAAGCACTTTCTAATCTCTCCAAGATTTTATTTGGTTGGAATCGAAATTCCAATTAATTTTTCTGAATAGAGGGTTTTGATATTGGCCTCATCAATAGAGTCCTTATCAATTTTACGTTTCAAGAAAAATTCTTGAATCGCTTCGATTTCAGGTTCGCGAATAGCGCGGTGTTTGTTTGAGATGAGGATTTCATAGTGAAGCGGAGCTTGAGTAAAAATAACATCGGTATTCCCTGCAGAATAAACCTCAACAAGGGTTGCATCTGTACTTTCTAGCTGGCTTTTTACAAGTTGCGAGTGTGAGTTTGTCGTATTGATTAGCTTCATAACATTTCCTCCGATTTTCTAATTCTATTATAGCACTTTTTGAATAAAGTAGCTGGATTTAGTCAATCTTATGCTGTTTTTTCCAAGATTCAATAGCCCATTTATGGCTACCACGTTTGAGATTTTCAATAGCCTCGTCAATAGGGAACCAGGCAATATGATTAAAGTCTTCTAGTGGCTTTTGCACTTCTTTGAAAGAAGTCGCTTCATAGAGATAGGCAGGATTGTAGTAGTAGGTGTCACGATGACGAGAGTAGAAATATTCGTCAGCTTGTCCGTAATAGGTACCAATTTCAGCTGTGAATCCAAGCTCTTCAATCAATTCACGCTTTAGGGCTTCTTGATGATTTTCACCTGCTTCAATTTCACCACCTGGTAGGAACCAGGCGCCATTGGGTGCTTGAACAAGAACAATTTGTTTTTGTTCAGCGTCAGGGATAACTGCATACACTCCATAGCGTGCAACATAATCTGTATTCGCTTTTTTTTCTCCGAAAGTTGGGTTTGCCATTGAATTTTCCTCATTATCTAGTATCGTTATTATTATCATAATGGACAAAGGGCAAGCTGTCAAGAAGAAACCAACGAACTTGTGAAGAAAATCTACTTTAACTTTATCAATATTTGTTGGGGTAAATTCTCTAAATGGACTTCTTTAACTGGTATAATAAAAGGGAGGTGATTTTATGGCAGAATCAAGATTATTTCGTATTCTATATCTACTTTTAGAAAAAGGTAGTACAACAGCTCCTGAATTAGCCCGATTATTTGAAGTGTCTGTACGAACAATTTATCGTGATATTGAGCGCTTGAGTATGGCGGGGAATCCCCTTTATTCGATTCCTGGAAACTCAGGTGGAATTTTTTTAATGAAGGACTTTGTCCTGGATCGCGCTCTTGTGTCGGAGAATGAAAAAATAGAACTGTTGTCTGCTTTGCAAGGGATTCAAGCTCTGACGGATGACAGACAAGACCTGTTACTTGAAAAATTAGAATCTATTTTTCAAGTTTCTACCAGCCCTTGGATAGAAGTAGATTTGACTGACTGGAGAAAGCGGGAAGGTCAAAAAGAATTATTTGATAATATCAAACATGCTATTCTAGAGAAGAGGCGACTGGTCATCACTTATCTAGGTGGGAGTGGTCAGAAAACGATTCGTACAGTTGAACCTTTTAAACTCGTATTTAAAAAGAGAGATTGGTACCTTCATGCTTACTGTTGTTTGAAGGAAGACTGGCGTTTTTTCAAGTTATCTAGAATTAGGAATTGTCACCTAACAAATGAAATAGTGAAGCAGAAAAACCTGATGGATTCCGTTGATAGTTCAGATCAAGTGGCAAATCAAATCGAAGTTTCCTTGAAGTTTAGTCCCAAGCTTGCTTTCCGGGTTTATGAAGATTTTTTAGAAGATGAGATTAGCTTGGGCAAAGATGGATGTTATTATGTCAAGACAGTCCTACCAGAGCATGAAAGTATGTATACTTACCTCCTGTCTTATTTAGATGGAGTGGAAATACTCGACCCTGACTATCTGAAGAAGGAACTGCTTTCTAGAGTAGAAAAAATCCAAAAATTTTATAAACCTTGACAAAAGATGTCAGGGTTTTAGTGCTATACTAGAGATAGAAAGGAGAAGAATTAAATGAAATACGAATGGAGAAAAGAAGCGAAAGCTCTTTATCAAATTAAGGCTAGGCCCACCATCTTGGAAGTACCAGGTCAATCCTATATCGTGATAGATGGTAAAGGCGATCCAAATCAAGAAGATTTTTCAGAACGCGTAGGAATTTTGTATGCCTTAGCTTATGCGATAAAGATGAAGTATAAAAAAGCTCCTCTGGATGAGGTTTACCATGATTTTACAGTCTTTCCTTTAGAAGGTTTATGGAAAAAGGAGAAGGAAGGAGAACTGGTAAAAAGTGAGCTTTCTTATAGCATTATGATTGGGCAACCCGATTTTATTACGCGAGAACTATTTGAGGAAGCTCTGAACGAGGTGATGATCAAGAAGCCAAATCTTCTCTATGAGGCTATTCGTTTTGAAAAAATAGAAGAAGGCCTAAGTCTTGCTATGCTTCATGTAGGACCCTTTGATACAGAAAATGAGACTTTTGCAGATATGGAAGATTTTTGTCAACTTCATAAACTCAAAAGAATTACGGAGTACCACCGAGAAATCTATCTCAATAACCTTCATCGAACGGAGCCAAGCAAATTGAAAACAATTCTTCGCTATCAAGTTCAAGAAGAGAATTAAAAAGAACAGGAGATCTTGTTTCCTGTTCTTTTTATGAGTTCTAATCTTCTATTTCAGAAGTATTCTCTTTGATTTTTTCAGCTTTTTTGGCAGATTTGATTTGAATCTTGCCCTTGCTGGTCATAACTGCCTTGAGGTCTTTTTCGCTTGGATTTTCAAGGTAGTAGTCAGTGATTGCGTCTTCAATATAGTCTTGAATAGTACGACGAAGTGGGCGTGCTCCCATTTTTGGATCATAACCGAGGTCAACTAATTTTTCCTTGACCTTTTCAGTTACATCTAAATGAATATTGTTGCTAGAAAGGCGCTTGTTAACGTCTGCTAGCATAAGCTCGACAATCTGAAGGAGGTTGTCCTTGCTGAGAGCCTTAAATTCGATAATACCATCAAAACGGTTCATAAACTCTGGGCTAAAGAAGTTACCGAGTTCACCAAGAACAGAGTTGGTACGTCCTTCTCTAGCAGCCCCAAATCCAACGCTGGCTTCTGCCTTACCTGTACCTGCATTTGAAGTCATGATGATGATGGCATCCTTGAAGCTAACGGTACGTCCTTGCCCATCTGTCAAACGACCATCGTCCAAGACCTGGAGGAACATATGCATAACATCTGGGTAAGCTTTTTCCACTTCATCGAGAAGGATGAGGGAATATGGATTGCGTCGAACTTTTTCAGTTAATTGCCCAGCCTCATCGTAGCCAACATAACCTGGAGGGGCACCGACCAACTTAGCTACGCTGTGTTTTTCCATGTATTCACTCATGTCAAAGCGAATCATGCTGTCAGCAGAACCAAAAAGTTCGATAGCTAGTTGTTTGGAAAGTTCTGTCTTACCGACACCGGTTGGCCCAACGAAAAGGAAGCTTCCGATTGGGCGGTTAGGGGTACCGAGACCGACACGATTACGGCGAATAGCCTTGGCTATCTTATCAACTGCATCGTCCTGTCCAATAACATGAGACTTGAGGTCTTCAGCTAGATGGATGAGTTGAGATTGTTCTTTCTCTTTCAAATCGCCAACAGGGATATTGGTTTTCTGCTCGATAATGTGCTCAATGGTTTTCTCACTGATGATAGGAGTGTCCTGGTCTGTGACCTTTTTCTTTTGCATTTCCTTATACTTGGCAATTTGGTCACGGAAGTAGGCGGCCTTCTCAAAATCTTCCTCCCGTGTAGCTTGAGATTTGAGATTTTCAGCCTCAATCAAGCGTTGATCAATTACTTTAGGATCCACAAAATTCAAGGTCAAATTCATCTTAGAACCTGCTTCATCTAGGAGGTCAATGGCCTTGTCAGGCAAGAAGCGATCTTGGATGTAGCGATTGGAAAGAGTTGCAGCTGCTTCAATTGCAGCATCGGTATACTGAACGTGGTGGTAGTCTTCGTATTTCTTTTGAATTCCTTTGAGGATAGTGATTGTTTCTTCCACTGTTGGTTCATCGACCTTAACAGGTTGCATACGACGCTCTAGGGCTGCATCCTTTTCAATGATACGGTATTCATTGAGGGTAGTAGCACCGACCAGTTGCAGTTCCCCACGGGCAAGGGCTGGCTTGAGGATATTTCCTGCATCCATATTGCCATCGCCCGCAGACCCCGCACCAACAATTTCATGGATTTCATCGATAAAGAGGATGATATCCTCACGTTTGCGAATTTCTTCCATGAGTTTTTGCATGCGTTCTTCAAATTGTCCACGGATACCCGTTCCTTGAACCAAGCTAACCACATCTAGACGGATGACTTGTTTGCCTTGGAGTTTATGTGGAACATCGCCATCAACGATTTTCTGAGCTAGACCTTCGACAACAGCCGTTTTTCCGACACCTGGTTCACCGATAAGAACAGGATTATTCTTAGTTCTACGATTGAGAATTTCGATGACACGGATAATCTCATCGTCGCGCCCAATAACAGGGTCTATATCTCCACGACGGGCAATTTCAGTTACGTTGATACCAAATTCTTCTAGCAGGCCTTTTTCTTGGCTTGGTGGTGGAGTTTGAGCAGATCCACGATTTTGGGAACCATAACCGCCGTTTCCGCCGTAACCTCCACCTGATTGGGTTGGGGGAGTCGGAGGAGTGTTGTTAGAAGGTCTGAAATTGTTTAGGTCATTGAAGAAATCACCAAAGGGATCAAAGTCACGATTGTTCAGATCCGTCATACCTTTAAAGAGGGTATTGTTAGGATCTGTCTTGATAATCTTATAGCAGTTTTGACAGAGGTCAATTTGTTTTTGCTTTCCATTAAGATTGGTATAAAGATGAATTGTTGAGTCATTGATTTTACAGTTTTGACAAAGCATACATCTACCTCATTTCTTTCTTTAGCTTGACCTGTCCAAAGGTCAAAAATAGTCAAATTTCTATACTCTCATTATAACAGGATTGGGGTGTAAAGCAAGTAAAAAGATTGCAGCTTTGAGAAGTTGTTACAATGAAAATTTTTGTGAATTTGGACTATAAAAAAATCCTATTTGTGAGACAAAAAGGATTTTGGTTAGACATGCAGGGTGTAATCCCAGCTTGTTTTGTATTAGTAAAGGAGTTCGTAAATCTCCATTGCAATCAAGTCAATGCTATCAAACGTATAAGTTTCGCGAGCTTCGACATCACGAAGGGTAAAGATTGAGCCGTTTTCTTCGTCGTGGCTGTATGCAACTTCTGCAACAACAACTCCTTCGCGTTCAAAATTACGTTTTAAATTTCCGCCGTCTTTTGCCATTGCTTCAAGGCGGTTGATGATTCTAACCAAATGTGATTCCATTTTGATTCTCCTTCATTTCTTATCGTTACTATTTTACCATAAAGGAGGCCAACTTGACTAGAAAAAACTAAGATTTCTCGCTAATTCTACCAGCTTAAAGTTTTTTTGAATAAATCGGATAAAAAGTTTGAATTTTAATTCAACGTATGTTATAATCATACAGTATTCTATTTTAGAAAGCAGTGTGACTATGAATTTTTCTTTTTTACCTAAGTATTTACCTTATTTTAACTACGGGGCTGTCGTGACGGTTCTCATTTCTATCTGTGTGGTCTTTTTGGGAACCATTCTGGGTGTTGTCTTGGCTTTTGGGCAACGTTCAAAGTTTAAACCGCTTGTCTGGCTGGCCAACTTGTACGTTTGGATTTTCCGTGGGACACCGATGATGGTTCAGATTATGATTGCCTTTGCTCTTATGCATATCAATGCTCCGACTATTCAGGTTGGGATTTTGGGTGTTGATCTTTCTCGCTTGATTCCAGGGATTTTGATTATCTCTATGAACAGTGGTGCTTATGTTTCTGAGACTGTTCGTGCTGGGATTAATGCGGTTCCAAAAGGTCAGCTAGAAGCGGCTTATTCGTTAGGGATTCGTCCTAAAAATGCGATGCGGTATGTGATTTTGCCACAAGCAATCAAAAATATTTTGCCAGCATTGGGGAACGAATTTATTACCATTATCAAGGACAGCTCCCTATTATCAGCTATCGGTGTTATGGAGTTGTGGAACGGGGCTACAACAGTTTCTACAACAACCTATTTACCTTTAACACCACTTTTATTTGCAGCCTTTTATTACTTGATTATGACTTCTATTTTGACAGTAGCCTTGAAAGCTTTTGAAAAACGTATGGGACAAGGAGATAAAAAATAATGACAGAAACCTTGATAAAAATTGAAAATTTACATAAATCCTTTGGAAAAAATGAAGTATTGAAGGGCATCAACCTCGAGATTAAAAGAGGAGAAGTTGTCGTTATCATCGGTCCTTCGGGGAGCGGGAAATCTACCTTGCTTCGCTCTATGAATTTGTTGGAAGAAGCGACTAAAGGGAAGGTTATCTTTGAGGGAGTCGATATTACGGACAAGAAGAATGACCTGTTTGCCATGCGTGAGAAGATGGGCATGGTTTTCCAACAATTCAATCTCTTTCCTAATATGACTGTGATGGAAAATATCACCTTGTCTCCTATCAAGACCAAAGGTGAAAGTAAGGAAGTTGCTGAGAAGAGAGCTCAGGAACTTTTGGAAAAAGTTGGTTTACCAGATAAGGCAATTGCTTATCCACAGAGTTTGTCAGGTGGGCAGCAACAGCGGATTGCCATTGCGCGTGGTTTGGCCATGGAACCTGATGTTTTGCTCTTTGACGAGCCAACTTCAGCCCTGGACCCTGAAATGGTAGGTGAGGTGTTGGCTGTTATGCAAGACCTTGCCAAGTCAGGAATGACTATGGTTATCGTAACACATGAGATGGGATTTGCGCGTGAGGTGGCAGACCGTGTTATCTTTATGGCAGACGGTGTGGTTGTTGAAGATGGGACACCTGAGCAGATTTTTGAACAAACCCAAGAACAACGAACTAAAGACTTCTTGAGTAAGGTTTTATAATCTATTTTAAAATTTCAAGACAAGATTAGTGAAAAGCTCGACCCGAGCTTTTTCTTATAGTTTGAAACTATAGGATTGCCTAGGAAAGAAGTGTTAGAGGGTGCTGGCAGTTTTTGGTATAATGGAAGATATTTGAAAGAAAAGAGAAGTGATATGACACAGATTATTGATGGGAAAGCTTTAGCGGCCAAATTGCAGGGGCAGTTGGCTGAAAAGACTGAAAAATTAAAGGAAGAAACAGGTCTAGTACCTGGTTTGGTAGTGATTTTGGTTGGGGACAATCCAGCCAGCCAAGTCTACGTTCGCAACAAGGAGAGGTCAGCTCTTGCGGCTGGTTTCCGTAGCGAAGTAGTGCGAGTTCCAGAGACCATTACTCAAGAGGAATTGTTAGACCTGATTGCTAAATATAATCAGGATCCAGCTTGGCATGGGATTTTGGTCCAGTTGCCATTACCAAAACACATTGATGAAGAGGCAGTTCTATTGGCTATTGACCCAGAAAAGGATGTGGATGGTTTCCATCCTCTAAATATGGGATGCCTTTGGTCTGGTCATCCAGTCATGATTCCATCAACACCTGCAGGAATTATGGAAATGTTTCATGAATATGGGATTGAATTAGAAGGTAAAAATGCGGTGGTCATCGGTCGTTCAAATATTGTTGGAAAACCTATGGCCCAGCTTCTTTTGGCCAAAAATGCTACAGTGACCTTGACTCACTCACGGACTCATAATCTTGCCAAGGTGGCTGCTAAAGCAGATATTCTTGTAGTAGCAATCGGCCGTGCCAAGTTTGTGACTGCTGACTTTGTCAAACCAGGTGCGGTTGTCATTGACGTTGGGATGAACCGAGATGAAAATGGTAAGCTCTGTGGAGATGTGGATTATGAGGCAGTTGCACCACTTGCTAGCCATATCACGCCAGTCCCTGGAGGTGTCGGTCCTATGACCATTACCATGCTAATGGAGCAAACCTATCAGGCAGCACTTCGGACATTGAATAGAAAATAAGAGAAACATTCGCTGAAGAAAGTGTATTCTCTATAGTTATATCTAGAATGGCAGAAATGAATCTTAAATTTTAGATATAAGATTACAAAAGGAGGTTTGCGCCTCCTTTTTGTTGTATAATAGAGTGAGGTGATTAGATGATTTTAAAAATTTATAATGGAGAATATAGTTTGCAATGGGATGGAATATATCACTTAGCACTAATTGATTATCCAAATATTCAAGAATGGGAATTAGAAAAAATTGCTAAATTTATAGCTTACGAAAAGCTTCATAAACGTCAAACAAATATTGAGTGTGCTGATTCTTGTTTAAAAAAAGAGATTTTAGATTACATCTTTCAGCATCCCTTTCTGCCACCATTTACCCCTACAGATAAAATAGTAGCCTCGACTTATGATCTACATAAGAGGTTAGTGACTTCAGACTACTGTAGTCATACTACGACTATAGATACAGCGATTTCTATCTTTAAAACAGGTCAGCTCTTATCTGCTGTGAAAGCCTTTGGGCGAGATGCTGAGGAGTTGGTTTTGGATAGTCGAAATGCTGCATCGGATCCGATAGATTATTTTGACTATGTCATGTTAGGGTGGTCAAATACAAGTTCTGGTTATCGATTAGCGATGGAGCGTTTATTAGGTCGAGCTCCTTCAGAGAAAGAATTACAAGACAAGTTTATTCCTGGAGTGAGTTTTCATTTTATCTATACAGATTTGATTAAAGTTACTGGTTATATTTTTGATGGCTATCATGTTGCAAAAATTAAGGATATGTTGAATTTATTTAGTGAGTTGTATATTTGCATTATTCCAACTCATAATAAGAGCCAATTTGAAAATATTATTCCAACTAAAATACAAGATAGGGTGCATTATCTTGACTATGCTGGAGAAGGTTTGGAAGAGTGGGCTAAAAAAGTGTATCGGATTGTCTTAAAACAATCAGGTAAAGGATAGTTGAGGAAAAAACGATGAAAGTGATTGATCAAACCTTACTAGAAAAAGTCATTATTGAACGTTCTCGTACAAGTCATAAAGGAGACTACGGTCGTCTACTGTTGCTGGGTGGGACTTATCCTTATGGTGGTGCCATCATCATGGCTGCTTTGGCAGCTGTAAAAAGCGGTGCAGGATTGGTGACCGTTGGAACGGACAGGGAAAATATTTCAGCTCTGCACAGCCATTTACCTGAGGCTATGGCCTTTTCTCTTCAAGACCAGCAATTGTTAAAAGAGCAATTGGAGAAGGCTGAAGTTGTCTTGCTGGGGCCTGGTTTACGAGACGATGCTTTTGGAGAAAATCTAGTAAAACAAGTCTTTGTTAATTTAAGCCAAAATCAGATTTTGATTGTAGATGGAGGTGCCCTGACCATTCTTGCTAGAACAAGTTTGTCATTTCCATCTAACCAGCTTATCCTAACTCCCCACCAAAAAGAATGGGAAAAGCTGTCTGGTATTGCTATTGAAAAGCAAAACGAAGATGCAACGGCTAGTGCCCTAACTTCCTTCCCTCAAGGAACAATTTTGGTAGAGAAAGGTCCAGCTACTCGTATTTGGCAAGCTGGCCAATCTGATTATTACCAGTTACAGGTTGGTGGTCCCTATCAGGCGACTGGGGGAATGGGAGATACTCTGGCTGGGATGATCGCAGGATTTGTAGGCCAATTCCGACAGGACAGTCTCTACGAACGTGTGGCAGTAGCGACCCATCTTCATTCAGCAATAGCCCAAGAACTATCTCAAGAACATTATGTGATCTTGCCAACGGAAATTAGTAATTGTCTTCCTAAAGTAATGAATAAAATATCTCAAAAAAGAATGGGATAAAATTCAATTTTAGGAGAAAACGAAGTAAATATTACCACAATAAAACGCATAATATCAAGTTTTTTTAATACCTGATACTATGCGTTTTTGACTTTAAAGACTTTTTGGTCTGTTTCTATTTTGGAGCAATCTTTTGCTCAGTATGTTTTATAATTTCTCGTTGATAAATCGGATAAACTGATTCCACCAAACTTTTAAGAAGAAGGCTTTTTCAACTTTCTTTTCTGCTACCATTTCGAAACTAGGACGTTCTGTGGTAATGTAACCTTGACCAATTAAATCCTTGTCTTCGTAAGTCAAATGGCCAACCACTGTTCCAGCTTCAAGTGGTGCGAGGATTGCTTTAGAATCAGGTGTGAATTGAATAGATTGGGAAGTTTGATTCCCACCACGTTCAATTAGATAGATATCCTCTGGGGCCACTGCAGTAACCGTATCTTCTTTTCCATCTTGTACGGGGACTTTACTATCTTGATAGGCATCGCCTTGTTGAACGATTTTGCGAAGTGTGAATGTAGAAGAGATATAATCCATTAGGGAAGATGTAGCTGTAAAACGAGAGTAAGGATTATTATCTTGATGATCTGCATTCAAAACAACTGTGATAACCCTCATGCCTTTTTCGACAGTAGTACCAACAAAAGATTCTCCGGCTTTGTCTGTTGTTCCTGTTTTAAGGCCATCAAAACCACCTCGATAAGCAGGCATGCCTTCTAACATGTAGTTGGTAGAAGTGATTGTCATCCCAGCAAAAGTAGAAGAAGTTTTTTTGGTAATTTCCAAGACTTGTGGGTATTTTTTGATAAGGTTACGAGCAACGATAGCAACATCATAGGCACTGAGCTTATTTTCATCATCTTTATTAGACCCTGGGTAAATATTATCTCCGAGAGTTTCGTTGTTAAGACCAGTTGTATTGACAAGGGTGGCATCTTTGATTCCCCATTCCAAGAGTTTGGCCCGCATCATATCAACGAAGTTTTTTTCAGAGCCAGCAATTTTCTCAGCTAGGGCAATAGCGGCGCTGTTGGCACTAGATACCAGAGTTGCTTCAAGCAACTCTTCGACGGTATAATTACGGGCCTCCATAGGAACATTACTGGCTTCGGAATTTGTCGTTAATTGATAAGGATAATCAGAAATATCTACCGGTGTGGAGAGTGTGATACTTCCATTTTCTAGAGCCTCATAGACAAGATAAACTGTAAGTAGTTTTGTAATAGAAGCAATTTCGACAGGTTGTGTTGCATCTTTTTCATAAAGTATTTTTCCAGTATTTGCTTCAACAGCAATCGCATGTTTTGCAGCAATATTAAAATCTTGAGCATCAACAGTAGATGCTGCCCCAATAACGGAAAGGCTTAGGAGAGTTAAAATTATTTTTTTCATAGTAAGTTTATTCTATCATAAAGAAAAAAATATTCCCAGTTTCATGATATAAGAAAGAAGCTTTTTTGAAAGTGTGGTAAAATAGATGAATGGAGGTACTTCATGTTTCGTAAGAATAAATTATTTTTTTGGACCAGTGAGATTTTACTATTAACCATCATCTTTTATTTATGGAGACAGATGGGTGGGATTATAACGCCTTTTGTAAGTGTCGCAAACACTATAATGATTCCCTTTCTTTTAGGTGGTTTTTTATATTATTTGACCAATCCTATTGTAAATTTTTTACAAAAGTATTTCAAAATTAACCGTATCATTGGTATTCTACTAACCTTGTGCGCCTTGGTTTGTGGGCTAGTTATTGGGGTCGTCTATCTCTTACCGATTTTGATTAATCAGCTGACAAGTTTGATTGCTACAAGTCAGACAATTTATAGTCGTTTGCAAGATTTGATTGTGGATTTATCTACTTATCCAGCCTTTCAAAATTTAGATATTCAAGCGACAATTCAACAATTAAATCTATCCTATGTAGATATTCTACAAAATATCTTAAATAGTGTGACGAATAGTGTTGGAAGTGTCTTATCTGCGCTCTTTAGTACCGTTTTGATTATTATCATGACCCCTGTGTTCTTAATTTATTTTTTGTTAGACGGTAACAAGTTCTTGCCGATGCTTGAACGTACTGTTTTAAAGAGAGATAAGCTGCATATTACAGGTCTTTTAAAGAATTTGAATGCGACAATTGCTCGCTATATTAGTGGAGTTGCAATTGATGCGATTATTATTGGGTGTTTGGCCTTTATTGGATATAGTATTATTGGTTTAAAATATGCTTTGGTCTTCGCCATCTTTTCAGGATTAGCCAATCTCATTCCTTATGTAGGACCAAGTATTGGCTTGATTCCAATGATTATCGCTAATGTCTTTACTGATCCTCATAGAATGCTGATTGCAGTTGTTTATATGCTGATTATTCAACAAGTAGATGGAAATATCCTCTACCCTCGAATCGTTGGTGGGGTAATGAAGGTTCATCCAATTACGATTTTAGTATTGCTTTTGTTATCAAATAATATCTATGGTGTCATTGGCATGATTGTCGCAGTACCAACCTATTCTATCTTGAAAGAAATTTCTAAGTTCTTATCACGTTTGTATGAAAATCATAAAACAATGAAAGAACGAGAAAGAGAATTAGCTAAGTAAAAGTCAGGAAATTCCTGATTTTTCTTTTTCTTTAGGCAAGTGATAGGAGTAGAAGTGCCATTTAGATTAGCCTATTAAGAATAATTCACAAAAACTTTGTAAAACACTTGCAATTTAGCTGAAATTTGATAAAATAGTAAGGAAAGTTAGACTGTATTGCCTACTGTCTATCTATAAAATATATTTTATTGGAGGCTTTTACTCAAATGGCAAAAGAAAAATACGATCGTAGTAAACCACACGTTAACATTGGTACTATCGGACACGTTGACCACGGTAAAACTACCCTAACTGCAGCTATCACAACTGTTTTGGCACGTCGCTTGCCTTCATCAGTTAACCAACCTAAAGACTATGCGTCTATCGATGCTGCTCCAGAAGAACGCGAACGCGGTATCACAATCAACACTGCGCACGTTGAGTACGAAACTGAAAAACGTCACTACGCTCACATCGACGCTCCAGGACACGCGGACTACGTTAAAAACATGATCACTGGTGCCGCTCAAATGGACGGAGCTATCCTTGTAGTAGCTTCAACTGACGGACCAATGCCACAAACTCGTGAGCACATCCTTCTTTCACGTCAGGTTGGTGTTAAACACCTTATCGTCTTCATGAACAAAGTTGACTTGGTTGACGACGAAGAATTGCTTGAATTGGTTGAAATGGAAATCCGTGACCTATTGTCAGAATACGACTTCCCAGGTGACGATCTTCCAGTTATCCAAGGTTCAGCTCTTAAAGCTCTTGAAGGTGACACTAAATACGAAGACATCGTTATGGAATTGATGAACACAGTTGATGAGTACATCCCAGAACCAGAACGTGACACTGACAAACCATTGCTTCTTCCAGTCGAAGACGTATTCTCAATCACTGGACGTGGTACAGTTGCTTCAGGACGTATCGACCGTGGTATCGTTAAAGTCAACGACGAAATCGAAATCGTTGGTATCAAAGAAGAAACTCAAAAAGCAGTTGTTACTGGTGTTGAAATGTTCCGTAAACAACTTGACGAAGGTCTTGCCGGAGATAACGTAGGTGTCCTTCTTCGTGGTGTTCAACGTGATGAAATCGAACGTGGACAAGTTATCGCTAAACCAGGTTCAATCAACCCACACACTAAATTCAAAGGTGAAGTTTACATCCTTACTAAAGAAGAAGGTGGACGTCACACTCCATTCTTCAACAACTACCGTCCACAATTCTACTTCCGTACTACTGACGTTACTGGTTCAATCGAACTTCCAGCAGGTACTGAAATGGTAATGCCTGGTGATAACGTGACAATCGACGTTGAGTTGATCCACCCAATCGCCGTAGAACAAGGTACTACATTCTCTATCCGTGAGGGTGGACGTACTGTTGGTTCAGGTATGGTTACAGAAATCGAAGCTTAATTCGATTTAGTTCCCAGAAGAACAATTATTTAAGTCAGACACTAAAAGAATCTTGCTTTGCAAGGTTCTTTTTTTCGAATATTGAACTAATACTCAATGAAAATCAAAGAGCAAACTAGGAAGCTAGCCGAAGGATGCTCAAAACACTGTTTTGAGGTTGCAGATAGAACTGACGAAGTCAGCTCAAAACATGTTTTTGAGGTTGTAGATAAGACTGACGAAGTCAGTAATCATATATACCGCAAGGCGAAGCTGACGCGGTTTGAAGAGATTTTCGAAGAGTATAAAATTGAATTGCTTATAAAAAAGCTCTATACATCTGATGTGCATAGAGCAATGGGGATTATTTGATATAGAGTTCTTGGTTTTTCAAGACAATTTCACGGACACTTGCAAACTTCTTAAGTTTTTTGAGTTCTTCAGGATGGGTTACGAGAGTGATAACATAACCTTCCTTGCCCATACGGCCAGTACGGCCAGCACGGTGAGTGTAGGTTTCAATATCTCTAGGAACATCAAAGTTTACGACGCATTCTAGGCTATCGATATCAATTCCACGAGCCAAAAGGTCAGTTGCAAGAAGCAGGGTTAGTTGCTTGTCTTTAAACTTTTCTAAGATGACTTTTCTAAATTTGACATTGACATCACTAGCAAGGGAAACAGCCAAGATATCCCGATACTGTAGTTTTTCTTCTGAACTTCCAAGGTCTGATAGGCTGTTAAAGAAGACCAGACCACGGAAATCCTCTACATGAGCTAGTTTTCGTAGCATATCAACACGGTGACGTTGGTCTACCTGCATGTAGAAATGCTGGATATTGTCCAGTTTTTGATCAGAGAGATTAATAGTGCGTGTATTCGGCACAATCTTTTCTTGGTCAAACTTGGTCGTAGCACTCATGTAGATGAGTTGATGGTCACGAGGTGCGTAGTGAGTGATTTTCTCAACAAAGTGAATCTGAGAATCATCTAGTAATTGGTCGAATTCATCCAGGATGATGGTTTCCACATTCATCATCTTGATTTTTTTCAGTTTAATGAGTTCAAAGATACGGCCAGGGGTTCCAATCAGAATTTCTGGTCCTTTTTTTAGGCGTTCAATCTGGCGTTTCTGACTCGAACCTGATAAGAAGAGTTGGGCTGTCAAGCCGATAGCTTCTGACCACGTTTTACATACATCAAAAATTTGTCCAGCAAGTTCTGTATTTGGTGCTAGAATCAAGAGTTGTTGGGCTTTTTTCTTTTGTAGTCTGAGAAGACTTGGTAGAAGGTAAGCTAGGGTCTTACCAGTTCCTGTTGGGCTCACTCCTAGGAGGTTTTCTCCAGCAAGAAGGGGCTCAAATAGTTGAGTTTGAATGGGGGTGAATTCTTGGAAACCGAGTTGGTCACTCAGTTCTTGCCATTCAGTCGGTAGTTTGTTTTTCATTTTTCTGCCTCAAATCTAATGCCAGCAGTCTGGCGCATGGTAAATAGTAGTTCATGAACAGAACTTGCATCTTCCAGCCAAGTTTGGTAGAGATTCAGATCTGGTTGCTGGATCATGTGTGCAAATGCATCGACTTCCTCAGTCATCGTATGGGGAGCTTGTTGGATAGGGAGCTGGACTTGATTTCCTTGGTGGTCGGTAAAAATAGCTGAGCGAACATGCTCAATTGTGTTGAGCGTCAGGGTTCCATCTGTCGTATAAATCTCGCAAGGAAGATTGGAAGTGATGTTTTTCCCAGCCTTGATATGAACTTGAAAGTCAGGGTAGAGGAGAATTCCATCTCCATTTAGGTCAATACTATTGTCAAGCTGTTGAGCCTGATAGGTCGCGTCTTGAGCTTTTCCAAAGAGACGAACGGTAGCGTAGAGGGGATAAATCCCCAAATCCATGAGAGCACCGCCAGCAAAACGATCTGAGAAGACATTTGGTGTTTCCCCAGCCAATAAGTTAGGCATTTTGGAAGAATACTTGGCATAGTTGAAATCTGCTCCCAAAATTTGTTTGTCTGCTAAAAAGTTTTTGATGATAGTGAAAGCTTTTTCATGGTAGTTCCGTGCCGCTTCGAATATAAAACAGTGATTTTTCTCAGCTGTGTGAATCAAATCTAGCCATTCTTGTGGCTGAGTGACGGCTGGCTTTTCAAGAATGACATGTTTACTTGCAGACAATGCAGCTTTTGCCTGAGCAAAATGCAAGGAGTTTGGGCTAGCAATATAGACCACATCAAAGGAGCTCTTGAAGAAGTCCTCTACTTGATCAAAGAGTTGGATATTCTGGTAGCGAGAAGCAAAGGTTGCCGCAGTTTCTAGTTTTCTAGAATAGACTGCGACCAGCTGGTATTTTCCACTGGCATGGGCTGCCTCTATAAAGTGATGGCTAATAGCACCTGTTCCGATGACACCTAATTTAAGCATAGATACTCCCTTTCCGATTTCAAATCCTTCTTTCATTATAACATAGATAGACGGGACTATCCAACAGAGGGTAAAAATTTTCAAATAAGCTACTAGGTCTTTCCCAAAGAAAGTGGTACAATAGTGAGATGAGTAAATGAAATGGGAGGAAAAATGAGGCTATTACCTATAAGAAAAATATCACGTCAGTCTAAGAGGCTAGCGCTTTTTTTGACTTTTTGTGCAGGTTATGTAGATGCCTATACGTTTATTGTGCGAGGAAATACTCTTGTAGCTGGACAAACTGGGAATGTCGTCTTTCTTTCAGTAGAATTAATTCAAAATAATGTTTCAGATGTTAGGGACAAGGTTCTCACCTTGCTAGCTTTTATGATGGGGGTCTTTCTATTAACAGTTTATAAGGAAAAATTGAGAATTGTGAAAAAGCCAATTCTGTCACTGATTCCTTTGGCAATCTTATCAATCATTATTGGTTTTGTACCGCAAACTGTAGATAATATCTATCTAGTACCGCCCTTGGCCTTTTGTATGGGCTTGGTGACAACTGCCTTTGGTGAAGTATCGGGGATTGCCTACAATAATGCCTTTATGACAGGGAATATCAAACGGACCATGCTAGCTTTTGGAGATTATTTCCGAACCAAGCACACTCCTTTTTTACGTGAAGGGATTATCTTTGTAAGCCTGCTTAGTAGTTTTGTCCTTGGCGTTGTCTTTTCAGCCTATTTGACGATTTTCTATCATGAAATGACAATTCTTGGTGTTCCTATTATGATGAGCATTTTTTACCTCAGCATGCTTTTTGCCTCGTGGCGAAAAAAAGTAAAAGAAAAAGCTTCATTTTAGGTGTTATTACTTGTAAGAAAATAGGAGATATGCTATACTTGAAGAGTTGACTATGCACGATCCTGTGCAACCGCACGAACATCGTTGCTTGATTATTCAAGTTTAAGTGGTTTGTCCCACGATGCTAGGCGAGTCTTCACAAAAAAATCGGGGAAACCCATAAAAATCATAGGAGGTGCATAATGAGCACATACGCAATTATCAAAACTGGCGGAAAACAAGTTAAAGTTGAAGTTGGTCAAGCAGTTTACGTTGAAAAATTGAACGTTGAAGCTGGTCAAGAAGTTACTTTTAACGAAGTTGTTCTTGTTGGTGGTGAAAACACTGTTGTCGGAACTCCACTTGTTGCTGGAGCTACTGTAGTTGGAACTGTTGAAAAACAAGGAAAACAAAAGAAAGTTGTTACTTACAAGTACAAACCTAAAAAAGGTAGCCACCGTAAACAAGGTCACCGTCAACCATATACAAAAGTTGTCATCAACGCAATCAACGCTTAATTTTAAGGAGAACACATGATACAGGCAGTCTTTGAGAGAGCCGAAGATGGCGAGCTGAGGAGTGCGGAAATTACTGGACACGCCGAGAGTGGCGAATACGGCTTAGATGTCGTGTGTGCATCGGTTTCTACGCTTGCCATTAACTTTATCAATTCTATTGAGAAATTTGCAGGCTATGAACCAATCCTAGAATTAAACGAAGATGAAGGTGGCTATCTGATGGTTGAAATTCCAAAAGATCTTCCTTCACACCAGAGAGAAATGACTCAGTTATTCTTTGAATCATTTTTCTTAGGTATGGCAAACTTATCGGAGAACTCTTCAGAGTTCGTCCAAACCAGAGTTATCACAGAAAACTAACACGGAGGAAAACATTATGTTAAAAATGACTCTTAACAACTTGCAACTTTTCGCCCACAAAAAAGGTGGAGGTTCTACATCAAACGGACGTGATTCACAAGCAAAACGTCTTGGAGCTAAAGCAGCTGACGGACAAACTGTAACAGGTGGATCAATCCTTTACCGTCAACGCGGTACACACATCTATCCAGGTGTAAACGTTGGACGTGGTGGAGACGATACTTTGTTCGCTAAAGTTGAAGGCGTAGTACGCTTTGAACGTAAAGGACGCGATAAAAAACAAGTTTCTGTTTACCCAATCGCTAAATAAAAAGGTCCAGTGAACCTTTTTATCCCGAGCCTTGAAATATAAAGGCGAGGAAGCTAGAAGTAGCTTAAAATAAGGCTTTCCGAGTTTTCGGAGAGCCTCTTTTTTTGTTTTGGTACCCATGATTTTTTCGTTCTTAGTGTAGATGCATTTTATGAGTGACATTATTTTTCTTCGATGGAAAACTTCTAAAATATGGTATAATGAAAAGATAAAGAAGTTGGGGGTAGAAGATGAACATTCAACAATTACGCTATGTTGTGGCTATTGCGAATAGCGGTACTTTCCGTGAAGCTGCTGAAAAGATGTATGTTAGTCAGCCGAGTCTGTCTATTTCTGTTCGTGATTTGGAAAAAGAGTTGGGCTTTAAGATTTTCCGTCGGACCAGCTCAGGGACTTTCTTGACTCGTCGTGGTATGGAATTCTATGAAAAAGCGCAAGAATTGGTTAAAGGATTTGATATTTTTCAAAATCAGTATGCCAATCCTGAGGAAGAAAAAGATGAATTTTCCATTGCCAGTCAGCACTATGACTTCTTGCCACCGACCATTACGGCCTTTTCAGAGCGCTATCCTGATTATAAGAACTTTCGTATTTTTGAATCAACTACTGTTCAAATCTTAGACGAAGTAGCGCAAGGGCACAGTGAGATTGGGATTATCTACCTCAACAATCAAAATAAAAAGGGGATTATGCAACGGGTTGAAAAGCTAGGTCTGGAAGTCATTGAATTGATTCCCTTCCATACCCATATTTATATCCGTGAGGGGCATCCTTTGGCTCAGAAAGAGGAATTGGTTATGGAAGATTTAGCGGATCTACCAACGGTTCGTTTCACTCAAGAGAAAGATGAGTACCTTTATTATTCAGAGAACTTTGTTGATACTAGTGCGAGCTCGCAGATGTTCAATGTGACAGACCGTGCTACCTTGAATGGTATTTTGGAGCGGACGGACGCCTATGCAACAGGATCTGGATTTTTAGATAGTGATAGTGTCAATGGCATTACAGTTATTCGTCTCAAGGATAATTTAGATAACCGCATGGTCTATGTTAAACGTGAGGAAGTGGAACTCAGTCAAGCTGGGACTCTCTTTGTAGAAGTCATGCAAGAATATTTTGATCAAAAGAGGAAATCATGAAAAAAAGAGGAATAGTGGCAGTCATTGTACTGCTTTTGATTGGACTGGATCAGTTGGTAAAATCCTATATCGTCCAGCAGATTCCACTGGGTGAAGTGAGAACTTGGATCCCCAATTTCGTTAGCTTGACCTATCTGCAAAATCGAGGGGCAGCCTTTTCTATCTTACAAGATCAGCAGTTGTTATTTGCTGTCATTACTCTGGTTGTTGTGGTAGGTGCCATCTGGTATCTACATAAACACATGGAGGACTCACTCTGGATGGTCTTGGGTTTGACCTTGATTATTGCAGGTGGACTTGGAAATTTTATTGACAGGATCAGTCAGGGATTTGTTGTGGATATGTTCCACCTTGACTTTATCAATTTTGCAATTTTCAATGTTGCAGATAGTTATCTGACAGTTGGAGTGATTATTTTATTGATTGCAATGCTAAAAGAGGAAATAAATGGAAATTAAAATTGAAACTGGTGGTCTGCGTTTAGATAAGGCTTTGTCAGATTTGACAGAATTATCACGTAGTCTCGCGAATGAACAAATCAAATCAGATCAGGTCTTGGTCAATGGCCAAGTCAAGAAAGCTAAATACACAGTTCAAGAGGGTGATATCGTCACTTACCATGTACCAGAGCCGGAGGTCTTAGAGTATGTGGCTGAGGATCTTCCGCTAGAAATCATCTATCAAGATGAGGATGTGGCCGTTGTTAACAAGCCTCAGGGAATGGTTGTGCATCCGAGTGCTGGTCATACTAGTGGAACCCTAGTAAATGCCCTTATGTATCATATCAAGGACTTGTCGGGTATCAATGGGATTCTGCGTCCAGGAATTGTTCACCGTATTGATAAGGATACGTCAGGTCTTCTCATGATTGCTAAAAATGATGAGGCGCATCTAGCACTTGCCCAAGAACTCAAGGATAAAAAGTCTCTCCGCAAATATTGGGCGATTGTTCATGGAAATCTACCCAATGATCGCGGTGTGATTGAAGCGCCGATTGGCCGTAGTGAAAAAGACCGTAAGAAACAGGCTGTGACGGCTAAAGGGAAGCCTGCAGTGACTCGTTTCCACGTCTTGAAACGCTTTGGTGATTATAGCTTAGTGGAGTTGCAGCTGGAGACAGGACGTACCCACCAAATCCGTGTCCACATGGCTTATATTGGTCATCCAGTCGCTGGTGATGAAGTCTATGGTCCTCGCAAGACTCTGAAAGGGCATGGACAATTTCTTCATGCCAAGACTCTAGGATTTACTCATCCGAGAACAGGTGAGACCATGGAATTTTCAGCAGATATTCCAGAAATTTTTAAGGAAACTTTGGAGAAATTAAGGAAGTAATAATGAAAAAGAAATTGATTAGTTTAGCACTTGCAGGCGCTTTTTTAGGTTTGTCATGGTATGGAGATGTTCAAGCTCAAGAAAGTTCAGGAAATAAAATTCACTTTATAAATGTTCATGAAGGTGGCAGTGATGCGATTATTCTTGAAAGCAATGGACATTTTGCCATGGTGGATACAGGAGAAGATTATGATTTCCCAGATGGAAGTGATTCTCGTTATCCATGGAGAGAAGGAATTGAAACGTCTTATAAGCATGTTCTAACAGACCGTGTCTTTCGTCGTTTGAAGGAATTGGGTGTTCAAAAACTTGATTTTATTTTAGTAACCCATACTCACAGTGACCATATTGGAAATGTTGATGAATTACTGTCTACCTATCCTGTTGACCGAGTCTATCTTAAAAAATATAGTGATAATCGTATTACTAATTCTGAACGTTTATGGGATAATCTGTATGGCTATGATAAGGTTTTACAGACTGCCGCAGAAAAAGGTGTTTCAGTGATTCAAAACATCACACAAGGAGATGCTCATTTTCAGTTTGGGGACATGGATATTCAACTCTATAATTATGAAAATGAAACAGATTCATCAGGTGAATTAAAGAAAATTTGGGATGACAATTCCAATTCCTTGATTAGTGTAGTGAAAGTCAATGGCAAGAAAATTTACCTTGGGGGCGACTTAGATAATGTTCATGGAGCAGAAGACAAGTATGGTCCTCTTATTGGAAAAGTTGATTTGATGAAGTTTAATCATCACTATGATACTAATAAATCAAACACCAAGGATTTCATTAAAAATTTGAGTCCGAGTTTGATTGTTCAAACTTCAGATAGTCTACCTTGGAAAAATGGTGTCGATAGTGAGTATGTCAATTGGCTTAAAGAACGAGGAATTGAGAGAATTAACGCAGCCAGCAAAGACTATGATGCGACAGTTTTTGATATTAGACAAGACGGTTTAGTAAACATTTCAACTTCCTACAAGAAGATTCCAAGTTTTCAAGCTGGTTGGCATAAGAGTGCTTATGGAAACTGGTGGTATCAAGCACCTGATTCTACAGGAGAATATGCTGTCGGTTGGAATGAAATTAAGGGTGAATGGTATTACTTTAACCAAACGGGTATCTTATTACAGAATCAATGGAAAAAATGGAACAATCGTTGGTTCTATTTGACAGACTCTGGTGTTGCTGCTAAAAATTGGAAGAAAATTGATGGAATCTGGTATTATTTCAACAAAGAAAATCAGATGGAAATTGGTTGGGTAAATACTGGAAGTCAGAACTATTATTTATCAAACGATGGCTCTATGAAGACAGGTTGGCTTCAATATAAGGGGCAATGGTATTACTTTGCTCAATCAGGAGAAATGAAAACGGGCTGGGTAAAAGATAAAGAAACCTGGTACTATATGGATTCTACTGGTATCATGAAGACAGGTGAAATAGAAGTTGCAGGTCAACATTACTATATAGAAGAATCAGGAGCTATGAAGCAAGGCTGGCTTAAAAAGGCAAATGCTTGGTACTTCTACAAGACAGACGGTTCACGAGCTGTTGGTTGGATCAAGGACAAGGATAAATGGTACTTCTTGAAAGAAAATGGTCAATTACTTGTGAATGGTAAGACACCAGAAGGCTATACTGTTGACTCAAGTGGTGCCTGGTTAGTGGATGTTCCGATCGAGAAATCTGCTACAATTAGAACTACAAGTAATTCAGAAACAAAAGAATCGAATGAAGTAGTGAAAAAAGATCTTGAAAATCAAGAAACGAGTCAACATGAAAGTGTTCCAAGTTCTTCAACTAGTCAAGATTTGACTTCTTCAACTTCACAAAGCTCTGAAACGAGTGCAAACAAATCGGAATCAGCACAGTAGTAAAAAAGAAGGTTTTAGGGCCTTCTTTTTCCTATCAACTCTTTTCTATTTCCTGCTATTCATGTTATAATGGATAAATATGAAGAATCGGAGTGAGACTATGAAATACAAACGGATTGTCTTTAAGGTAGGGACTTCTTCTCTGACGAATGAGGATGGAAGTTTATCACGTAGTAAGGTAAAGGCTATTACCCAGCAGTTGGCTATGTTGCACGAGGATGGTCATGAATTGATTTTGGTGTCGTCAGGTGCCATTGCGGCTGGTTTTGGAGCCTTAGGATTTAAAAAACGTCCGACTAAGATTGCTGATAAACAGGCTTCAGCAGCGGTAGGGCAAGGCCTTTTGTTGGAAGAATACACGACCAATCTTCTCTTGCGCCAAATCGTTTCTGCACAAATCTTGCTGACCCAGGATGACTTTGTGGATAAGCGCCGTTATAAAAATGCCCATCAGGCTTTGTCAGTTCTACTTAGTCGTGGTGCAATTCCCATCATCAACGAGAATGATAGTGTCGTCATTGATGAGCTCAAGGTCGGGGACAATGACACTCTAAGTGCCCAAGTAGCGGCTATGGTCCAAGCAGACCTTTTGGTTCTCTTGACAGATGTGGACGGTCTCTATACAGGAAATCCTCATTCAGATCCAAGAGCCAAACGCTTGGAGAAAATCGAGACCATCAATCGTGAGATTATTGATATGGCCGGTGGAGCAGGTTCTTCAAACGGAACTGGGGGCATGTTAACCAAAATCAAAGCAGCGACTATTGCGACGGAATCAGGAGTTCCTGTTTATATCTGCTCATCTTTGAAGACAGATGCCATGATTGAAGCAGCTGAGGAGACCAAGGATGGTTCCTACTTTGTTGCTCAAGAGAAGGGACTTCGTACCCAGAAACAATGGCTGGCCTTTTATGCTCAGAGTCAAGGTTCTATTTGGGTTGATAAAGGGGCTGCTGAAGCTCTCTCTCAACATGGAAAGAGTCTTCTATTATCTGGTGTTGTTAATGCAGAAGGCGCCTTTTCTTACGGTGATATCGTGACAGTATTTGACAAGGAAAGTGGAAAATCACTTGGAAAAGGACGCGTGCAATTTGGAGCATCTGCTTTGGAGGATATGTTGCGTTCTAACAAAGCCAAGGGTGTCCTGATTCACCGTGATGACTGGATTTCCATTACTCCTGAAATCCAATTACTCTTTACAGAATTTTAGAGGTGAATTATGGTAAGTACACAAGAACAATTTGAACAGGTACAGGCTGTAAAAAAGTCGATCAATACAGCTAGTGAAGAAGTGAAAAACCAAGCCTTGCTAGCCATGGCTGATCACTTATTAGCAGCTACTGAGGAAATTTTAGCAGCCAATGCCCTTGATATGGAATCTGCTAAGGGTAAAATCTCAGATGTGATGCTGGATCGTCTTTATTTGGATGCAAGTCGTATAGAAGCGATGGCAACTGGTATTCGTGAAGTGGTTGCTTTACCAGATCCAATCGGTGAAGTTTTAGAAACCAATCATCTTGAAAATGGCTTGGTTATCACCAAGAAACGGGTGGCTATGGGGGTTATTGGTATTATCTACGAAAGTCGTCCAAATGTGACGTCTGATGCGGCTGCTTTGGCTCTCAAGAGTGGGAATGCGGTCGTTCTTCGTAGTGGGAAGGATGCCTATCAAACAGCTCATGCTATTGTCACGGCCTTGAAAAATGGCTTGGAGACGACTACCATTCATCCAGATGTGATTCAACTAGTTGAAGATACTAGCCGAGAAAGTAGCTATGCTATGATGAAGGCTAAAGGATATCTAGACCTTCTTATTCCTCGTGGAGGAGCTGGTTTGATCAATGCAGTTGTTGAAAATGCTATTGTACCTGTTATCGAGACCGGGACAGGGATTGTCCATGTTTATGTTGATAAGGATGCAGATGAAGACAAGGCTCTGTCTATCATCAATAATGCTAAAACAAGTCGTCCTTCTGTTTGTAATGCTATGGAGGTTCTACTTGTTCATGAAGACAAGGCAGCAATCTTCCTTCCTCGCTTGGAGCAAGTACTGGTTGCAGATCGAAAAGAAGCTGGTCTGGAACCAATTCAATTCCGCTTGGATGAGAAAGCAAGTCAGTTTGTTTCAGGTCAAGCAGCTGAGGCCCAAGACTTTGACACTGAGTTTTTAGACTATGTCCTAGCTGTTAAGGTTGTGAGCAGTTTAGAAGAAGCAGTTGAGCATATTGAAACCCACAGTACCCATCATTCGGATGCCATTGTGACGGAAAATGCTGAAGCTACAGCTTACTTTACAGATCAAGTGGATTCTGCAGCTGTCTATGTCAATGCCTCAACTCGTTTCACAGATGGAGGCCAATTTGGTCTTGGATGTGAAATGGGGATTTCAACTCAGAAACTGCATGCGCGTGGTCCAATGGGATTGAAAGAGTTGACTAGCTACAAGTATGTGGTTACTGGTGATGGGCAGATAAGGGAGTAAGAGATGAAGATTGGATTTATCGGTTTGGGGAATATGGGTGCTAGCTTGGCCAAGGCTGTTTTGCAGACCAAGACGGATGCTCAGATTCTCCTTGCCAATCGTAGCCAAGCCAAGGTGGATGCTTTTATTTCTGACTTTGGTGGTCAGGCTTCCAGCAATGACGAAATCTTTGCAGAAGCAGATGTGATTTTTCTAGGTGTTAAGCCTGCTCAGTTTTCTGAACTGCTTGCTCAATACCAGTCTATCCTTGAAAAAAGAGAAAGTCTTCTTTTGATTTCTATGGCAGCTGGATTGACCTTGGAAAAACTGGCCAGTCTTCTTCCAAGTCAGCACAGAATTATTCGTATGATGCCAAATACCCCTGCTTCTATTGGTCAAGGAGTGATTAGTTATGCCTTGTCTCCTAATTGCAGGGCTGAGGACAGTGAGCTATTTTGTCAGCTTTTAGACAAGGCTGGTCTCTTGGTTGAACTAGGAGAAAGCTTAATAGATGCAGCGACAGGTCTTGCAGGCTGTGGACCAGCCTTTGTCTATCTCTTTATTGAGGCCTTGGCAGATGCAGGTGTTCAGACAGGATTACCACGAGAAATAGCATTGAAAATGGCGGCTCAAACTGTGGTAGGAGCTGGTCAATTGGTCCTAGAAAGCCAAGAGCATCCTGGAGTATTGAAAGACCAAGTTTGTAGCCCAGGTGGTTCGACTATCGCTGGTGTAGCGAGCTTAGAAGTGCATGCTTTTCGAGGAACAGTTATGGATGCAGTTCATCAATCCTACAAACGAACACAAGAATTAGGTAAATAAGAGGTGGCTTTGTCTGCCTCTTTTATGGTGCTTGAAATGAGAAGATAAAAAGATTGTCACAAACCTCTATTTTTTTGATAGAATAGAAGTAGTAAAAAAGAAATGAGTTAGACATGTCAAAAGGATTTTTAGTCTCTCTTGAGGGACCAGAGGGAGCAGGCAAGACCAGTGTTTTAGAGGCTCTGCTACCAATTTTAGAGGAAAAAGGAGTAGAGGTGCTGACGACCCGTGAACCTGGCGGAGTCTTGATTGGGGAGAAGATTCGGGAAGTAATTTTGGATCCAAGTCACACGCAGATGGATGCGAAGACAGAGCTTTTGCTCTATATCGCCAGTCGCAGACAGCACTTGGTGGAAAAAGTTCTCCCTGCCCTTGAAGCTGGCAAGTTGGTTATTATGGACCGCTTCATCGATAGTTCCGTTGCCTATCAGGGATTTGGTCGTGGCTTGGATATTGACGCCATTGACTGGCTTAACCAGTTTGCGACAGATGGCCTCAAACCCGATTTGACACTCTATTTTGACATTGAGGTGGAAGAGGGACTGGCTCGAATTGCTGCTAATAGCAATCGTGAGGTCAATCGTTTGGACTTGGAAGGGTTGGACTTGCATAAAAAAGTCCGTCAAGGTTACCTTTCTCTTTTGGATAAAGAAGGAAGTCGTATTGTTAAGATTGATGCCAGTCTTCCTTTGGAGCAAGTTGTGGAAACTACCAAGGCTGTCTTGTTTGATAGAATGGGATTATCTAAATGACACAAGATCAACTAAAGGATTGGCAGCCAGCTCAGTTTGACCGCTTTGTCCGTATTCTAGAACAAGACCAGCTCAATCACGCCTACCTCTTTTCAGGTTTCTTTGGAAGTTTGGAAATGGCGCAATTTTTGGCTAAGAGCCTCTTTTGTACGGATAAAGTAGGCGTTTTACCATGTGAGAAATGCCGAAATTGTAAGCTAATTGAACAGGGAGAATTTCCCGATGTCACCTTGATTAAGCCAGTCAATCAGGTCATCAAGACAGAACGTATTCGTGAATTGGTGGGACAATTTTCTCAAGCAGGGATTGAAAGTCAGCAACAGGTCTTTATTATCGAGCAAGCTGAGAAAATGCATCCCAACGCAGCTAATTCTCTGCTCAAGGTTATCGAAGAACCCCAGAGTGAGGTTTATATTTTCTTCTTGACCAGCGATGAGGAAAAGATGTTACCGACCATCCGTAGTCGAACCCAGATTTTCCATTTTAAAAAGCAAGAAGAAAAACTCATCTTGCTCTTAGAACAAATGGGACTGGTTAAGAAAAAAGCAACTCTTTTAGCCCAGTTTAGTCAATCGCGAGCTGAAGCAGAAAAGTTGGCAAATCAGGCAAGTTTTTGGACCTTAGTCGATGAAAGTGAACGCCTGCTGACTGGGTTATTAGCTAAGAAAAAAGAAAGTTATCTGCAAGTTGCTAAATTAGCCAACTTGGCAGATGACAAGGAAAAACAGGATCAGGTCTTGCGAATCCTTGAAGTCCTCTGTGGGCAGGACCTTCTGCAAGTAAGAGTAAGGGTGATTCTACAAGATTTGTTAGAAGCTAGAAAAATGTGGCAAGCTAATGTCAGCTTTCAAAATGCCATGGAATATCTGGTTTTGAAAGAAATGTAAATTCAAAAATGAACGATAAAGAAAGGAAAGAGCTGGTTTATGGACAAAAAAGAATTATTTGACGCGCTGGATGATTTTTCCCAACAGTTATTGGTGACCTTGGCCGATGTGGAAGCCATCAAGAAAAATCTCAAGAGCCTGGTAGAGGAAAATACAGCTCTTCGTTTGGAAAATAGTAAGTTGCGCGAACGCTTGGGTGAGGTGGAAGCAGACGCCCCTGTCAAGGCTAAGCATGTTCGTGAAAGTGTCCGTCGAATTTATAAAGATGGTTTTCACGTATGTAATGATTTTTATGGACAACGTCGAGAACAGGACGAAGAATGTATGTTCTGTGACGAGTTGCTATACAGGGAGTAAGCATGCAGATTCAAAAAAGTTTTAAGGGGCAGTCTCCCTATGGCAAGCTGTATCTAGTGGCAACGCCGATTGGTAATTTAGATGATATGACCTTTCGTGCTATCCAGACCTTGAAAGAAGTGGATTGGATTGCTGCTGAGGACACGCGTAATACAGGTCTTTTGCTCAAGCATTTTGATATTTCGACCAAGCAGATTAGTTTTCATGAGCACAATGCCAAGGAAAAAATTCCTGATTTGATTGGTTTCTTGAAAGCAGGGCAAAGTATTGCTCAGGTCTCCGATGCAGGTCTGCCTAGCATCTCAGACCCTGGTCATGATTTAGTCAAGGCAGCGATTGAGGAAGAGATTGCAGTTGTCACAGTTCCAGGTGCCTCTGCAGGAATTTCTGCCTTGATTGCCAGTGGTTTAGCACCGCAACCACATATCTTTTACGGTTTTTTACCGAGAAAATCAGGCCAGCAAAAGCAATTTTTTGACTCGAAAAAAGACTATCCTGAAACACAAATTTTCTATGAATCACCTCATCGTGTGGCAGATACATTGGAAAATATGCTAGAAGTCTACGGTGACCGCTCGGTAGTCTTGGTCAGAGAATTGACCAAGATTTATGAAGAATACCAACGAGGAAAGATCTCTGAATTGCTGGAAAACATCGCTGAAACACCGCTCAAGGGTGAGTGTCTACTCATTGTTGAAGGTGCCAGCCAAGATGTGGAGGAAAAAGACGAGGAGGACTTGTTTTCAGAAATCCAAGCACGCATCCAGCAAGGCATGAAGAAAAACCAAGCTATTAAGGAAGTTGCTAAGATTTACCAGTGGAATAAAAGTCAGCTCTACGCTGCCTACCATGACTGGGAAGAAAATGACTAAACAGGGAAGTTTGCCTTCTTCCCTTTTTTTGTTATACTAGTAGAAGAAAAAATTAGAAAGATTTGTGGGAGTGAAAAAGTCTGGGGGACTTTTTCAGCCTGAGCCTAGAAACTCGAAAGCGAAGTAAGTCCTGTGGACTTTTTCAGCCTGAGCCAAGAAATTCGAAAACTCTTAAGTCCGATTGGCTTTTTCAATGTGAAACTTGTCTTCACACTCCCAAAGAGGTATTAGTGTCGTGTCTCAATCTTATATCAATGTTATCGGTGCTGGTTTGGCAGGTTCTGAAGCAGCCTACCAAATCGCAGAGCGTGGTATTCCAGTTAAACTTTATGAAATGCGTGGTGTCAAGTCAACACCCCAGCACAAAACAGACAATTTTGCAGAGTTAGTTTGTTCCAATTCTCTTCGTGGAGATGCTCTGACAAATGCAGTTGGTCTTCTCAAGGAAGAAATGCGTCGCTTGGGTTCTGTTATCTTAGAATCTGCTGAAGCAACCCGTGTTCCTGCAGGTGGTGCCCTTGCGGTGGACCGTGATGGATTCTCCCATATGGTGACTGAGAAAGTTGCTAACCACCCCTTGATTGAAGTGGTTCGTGATGAAATTACAGAATTGCCGACAGATGTTATTACGGTTGTGGCGACTGGTCCTTTGACCAGTGATGCTCTTGCTGAAAAGATTCATGCCCTTAATGACGGCGATGGCTTCTATTTCTACGATGCGGCAGCGCCTATTATCGATGTCAATACTATTGATATGAGCAAGGTCTATCTCAAGTCTCGTTATGATAAGGGAGAAGCGGCCTACCTCAATGCCCCTATGACCAAGCAAGAGTTTATGGATTTCCATGAAGCTTTGGTCAATGCAGAAGAAGCACCGCTTAATTCTTTTGAAAAAGAAAAGTATTTTGAAGGATGCATGCCGATTGAAGTCATGGCCAAACGTGGCATTAAAACCATGCTTTATGGACCTATGAAACCAGTGGGTCTTGAGTATCCAGACGACTACACAGGACCTCGTGATGGAGAATTTAAAACACCTTATGCGGTGGTTCAACTTCGTCAGGACAATGCGGCTGGTAGCCTCTACAATATCGTCGGTTTCCAGACCCACCTAAAATGGGGAGAACAAAAACGTGTTTTCCAAATGATTCCAGGTCTTGAAAATGCTGAGTTTGTTCGTTATGGTGTCATGCACCGCAATTCTTATATGGATTCACCAAATCTTCTTGAGCAGACTTACCGTTCTAAGAAACAACCAAATCTCTTCTTTGCTGGTCAGATGACGGGTGTAGAGGGTTATGTTGAATCAGCGGCGTCAGGCTTAGTTGCGGGAATTAACGCGGCTCGTCTTTTCAAGGGAGAAAGCCAGGCTATTTTCCCAGAAACAACAGCGATTGGAAGTCTGGCTCATTACATCACCCATGCCGACAGCAAACATTTCCAACCAATGAATGTCAATTTCGGTATTATCAAGGAGTTGGAAGGCGAGCGTATCCGTGATAAGAAGGCTCGTTATGAAAAAATTGCTGAGCGTGCTCTTAGCGACTTAGAGGAATTTTTAACAGTCTAATTTTTTTGAAAGAATTGCTCATGATACTATAAAAATCTTAGAAATTGTGATAAAATAGGTAGGATAAAAGAAGGAGAGTGAAAATGGCGAATCCCAAGTATAAACGTATTTTAATCAAGTTATCAGGTGAAGCCCTTGCCGGTGAACGTGGCGTAGGGATTGATATCCAAACAGTTCAAACAATCGCAAAAGAGATTCAAGAAGTTCATAGCTTAGGTATCGAAATTGCCCTTGTTATTGGTGGAGGAAATCTCTGGCGTGGTGAACCTGCTGCAGAAGCAGGAATGGACCGCGTTCAGGCAGATTACACAGGAATGCTTGGGACTGTTATGAATGCTCTTGTGATGGCAGATTCATTGCAACAAGTTGGGGTTGATACACGTGTGCAAACAGCTATTGCCATGCAACAAGTGGCAGAGCCTTATGTCCGTGGACGTGCCCTTCGTCACCTTGAAAAAGGTCGTATCGTTATCTTTGGTGCCGGAATTGGTTCACCTTACTTCTCAACAGATACAACAGCGGCCCTTCGTGCAGCGGAGATCGAAGCGGATGCTATCCTTATGGCTAAAAATGGCGTAGATGGTGTTTACAATGCCGATCCTAAGAAAGACAAGACAGCCGTTAAGTTTGAAGAATTGACTCACCGTGATGTTATCAACAAAGGTCTTCGTATCATGGACTCAACAGCTTCAACCCTCTCAATGGATAATGACATTGACTTGGTTGTCTTCAACATGAACCAACCAGGCAACATCAAACGTGTTGTATTTGGAGAAAATATCGGAACAACAGTTTCAAATAATATCGAAGAAAAGGAATAAGAAAGATTATGGCTAACGCAATTATTGAAAAAGCTAAAGAGAGAATGACCCAGTCTCACCAGTCACTTGCTCGTGAATTTGGTGGTATCCGTGCTGGCCGTGCCAATGCAAGCTTGCTTGACCGTGTACATGTAGAATACTATGGAGTAGAAACTCCTCTTAACCAAATCGCTTCAATTACGATTCCAGAAGCGCGTGTTTTGTTGGTCACACCATTTGACAAGTCTTCATTGAAAGATATCGAACGTGCCTTGAACGCTTCTGATCTTGGTATCACACCAGCTAACGACGGTTCTGTGATTCGCTTGGTTATCCCAGCTCTAACAGAAGAAACTCGTCGTGACCTTGCTAAAGAAGTGAAGAAGGTCGGCGAAAATGCTAAAGTGGCTGTCCGCAATATCCGTCGCGATGCTATGGACGAAGCTAAGAAACAAGAAAAAGCAAAAGAAATCACTGAAGACGAATTGAAGACTCTTGAAAAAGACATTCAAAAAGTAACAGACGATGCTGTTAAACACATCGACGACATGACTGCCAACAAAGAGAAAGAACTTTTGGAAGTCTAAAAATAAACAGAAAAACTCAGTTGGCATTGCTGGCTGAGTTTTATTCGAAAGAAGGAAATATGAATACAAATCTTGCAAGTTTTATCGTTGGACTGATCATCGATGAAAACGACCGTTTTTACTTTGTGCAAAAGGATGGTCAAACCTATGCTCTTGCTAAGGAAGAAGGTCAACATACAGTAGGAGATACGGTCAAAGGTTTTGCCTATATGGATATGAAGCAAAAACTCCGATTGACAACTCTAGAAGTGACTGCCACTCAGGACCAATTTGGTTGGGGCCGTGTCACAGAGGTTCGTAAGGACTTGGGTGTCTTTGTGGATACAGGCCTTCCTGACAAGGAAATCGTTGTGTCACTCGATATTCTCCCTGAGCTCAAGGAACTCTGGCCTAAGAAGGGCGACCAACTCTACATCCGTCTTGAAGTGGACAAGAAAGACCGCATCTGGGGACTCTTGGCCTATCAAGAAGACTTCCAACGTCTGGCTCGTCCTGCCTACAACAACATGCAGAATCAAAACTGGCCAGCCATTGTTTACCGCCTCAAGCTGTCAGGAACTTTTGTTTACCTGCCAGAGAATAACATGCTTGGCTTTATCCATCCTAGCGAGCGTTACGCAGAGCCACATTTGGGGCAAGTATTAGATGCGCGTGTTATTGGTTTCCGTGAAGTGGACCGTACCTTGAACCTTTCCCTTAAACCACGTTCTTTTGAGATGTTGGAAAATGATGCCCAGATGATTTTGACCTATTTGGAAAGCAATGGCGGTTTCATGACCTTAAATGATAAGTCATCTCCAGACGACATCAAAGCAACCTTTGGTATCTCTAAAGGTCAGTTCAAGAAAGCACTTGGAGGCTTGATGAAGGCTGGTAAAATCAAGCAAGACCAGTTTGGGACAGAGTTGATTTAGGTCTTATAGACATGATAAAGAAATTTGAAGAAATGAGTTTAGAGGAACTCTGGCAACTTTTTCCTATTTTTCTAGTAGAGCACAAGTCAGAGTGGAAAGACTGGTATGAATTGGAGAAAACAAGTCTGAAAAAAATATTGGGTGCAAATGTTATTAAAAGAATAGAACATATCGGTAGCACTGCTATCCCTAATATTTGGGCCAAAAATATCGTTGATATTCTGTTAGAAGTAGGTAGAATAGAGGATTTAGCAAGAGTTAGGGATTTATTGGTGAAGAATGGGTGGCTAGTGATGTCGGAGAGTCCTAACAGGATTTCGCTAAATAAAGGATATACAGAGCAGGGATTTGCTGAGAAAGTTTTTCATTTACATTTGCGAATGACGGGAGATCATAACGAGATTTATTTTAGAGATTATCTCTGCCAGCATCCAGATATCGCCCAAGCGTATCAGGAATTAAAACTCAGTTTGTGGAAACAATTTGAACACAATCGAGACGCCTATACAGATGCGAAAACGGATTTTATAAACCACTATGTGTCAGAGGCTAAGTCCAGTAATTTTTAAAAATCAGAAAAGTTTCATCAAAAAAAGTCTTGATAGGAGAAAGAATTGAGAAAATCATTTTACACTTGGCTCATGACCGAGCGCAACCCTAAAAGTAATAGTCCCAAAGCTATCTTGGCAGACCTCGCTTTTGAAGAGTCAGCCTTTCCAAAACACACAGATGATTTTGATGAGGTGAGTCGCTTTCTGGAAGAACATGCCAGTTTCTCTTTTAACCTAGGAGACTTTGACGTTATCTGGCAAGAATACTTAGAACACTAGCATGATTCACTGGGTTTGGGCTAGTAATTTCTCCACCCCTTTGCTATAATAAAAAGAAATAAAAGGATTAGAGAGGTTCTTTATTTGAAGGAACATTCAATAGACATTCAACTGAGTCATCCAGATGACCTGTTTCATCTTTTTGGTTCCAATGAGCGCCATCTTCGTTTGATGGAAGAAGAGCTTGATGTGGTGATTCATGCTCGTACGGAGATTGTCCAGGTTTTGGGAGAAGAGACTGCCTGTGAGGAAGCTCGTCAGGTTATCCAAGCCTTGATGGTTTTGGTGAATCGTGGGATGACGGTTGGGACGCCAGATGTGGTGACTGCAATTAGCATGGTCAAAAACGATGAAATCGACAAGTTTGTCGCCCTTTACGAAGAAGAAATTATCAAGGACAATACCGGGAAGCCTATCCGTGTCAAAACACTGGGTCAAAAACTTTATGTGGACAGTGTTAAACAGCATGATGTGACCTTTGGAATTGGGCCTGCAGGGACAGGGAAGACCTTTCTTGCAGTGACCTTGGCAGTGACAGCCCTTAAACGTGGGCAAGTCAAACGAATTATCCTGACACGCCCAGCGGTGGAAGCAGGAGAGAGTCTAGGTTTTCTTCCGGGTGATCTTAAAGAGAAGGTAGATCCTTACCTTCGACCTGTTTATGATGCCTTGTATCAGATTCTGGGAAAAGACCAGACGACTCGTCTCATGGAGCGTGAAATTATCGAGATTGCACCTCTTGCCTACATGCGTGGACGGACCTTGGATGATGCCTTTGTCATTCTCGATGAGGCGCAAAATACGACTATCATGCAGATGAAGATGTTTTTGACGCGTTTAGGTTTTAATTCTAAGATGATTGTCAATGGAGATATCAGTCAGATTGACCTTCCACGTAACGTCAAGTCTGGTCTGATTGATGCTCAAGAAAAACTCAAGAACATCCATCAGATTGACTTTGTTCATTTTTCAGCTAAGGATGTGGTTCGCCATCCAGTTGTCGCTCAGATTATCCGAGCTTATGAACCAGCTCCAGTTAAAAAAGAAGAGAGTGAAGAATTAGATCCTCAACCTCTATCTGAGGGATAGTTCTTTTGTACTTAAAGTTATCTCAATGCTAAATCTATAGTTGATTGAAGTTAGAATAGTACGTCGTGACTGCTAAAACATTTCTAGAAATTAATTTGACTTTCCTAATCGATTTGTTCATATTTTATTTCAATCTACTATAAATTTGCTTTTTAAATATTTCATTCAATATCCTTATCTTAGTTAGAAACTTTTCAAGTGGAGGAAACGTATGGAATCAATTTTTGTAAAACTTGCCCAGTATCCCATAGTCGAGACAGAGCGTTTATTGCTTAGACCTGTAACTTTGGACGATGCGGAAGCAATGTTTGACTATGCCTCGGACAAGGATAATACACGTTACACTTTTCCAACCAATCAAAGCTTGGAAGAAACCAAGAATAACATTGCTCAGTTCTACTTGGCCAATCCCTTGGGACGCTGGGGAGTAGAGCTAAAAAGCAATGGCAAATTTATTGGAACCATTGACTTGCACAAGATTGATTCTGCTCTTAAGAAGGCAGCTATTGGCTACATTATCAATAAAAAGTATTGGAATCAAGGATTAACGACAGAAGCCAATCGTGCCGTAATTAAGCTAGTTTTTGAGAAAATCGGAATGAATAAGTTAGTTGCTTTACACGATAAGGCTAATCCTGCATCTGGAAAGGTCATGGAGAAATCAGGCATGCGTTTTTCCCACGAAGAAGCTTATGCTTGTATGGACCAGCATGAAGAAGGCCGAATCGTGACAAGAGTTCACTATGTCTTGACCAAGGAAGACTATTTTGCAAATAAATAAGCAGTTGAAAAGAAATTTTTAACTGTTTTTTCTTTCTCTTACGAATAATTTAAGAGAGGAGAAAATATGGAAGCAATTATCGAGAAAATTAAAGAGTATAAAATCATTGTCATCTGTACTGGTCTGGGCTTGGTTGTAGGCGGATTTTTCCTGCTAAAACCAGCTCCAGAAACACCTGTCAAGGAAACGAATTTGCAGGCAGAAGTTGCAGCTGTTTCCAAGGATTTATCGACCGAAAAGGATGTGAAGAAGGAAGAAAAGGAAGAACCTGTTGAACAAGATCTAATCACAGTAGATGTCAAAGGTGCTGTCAAATCGCCAGGGATTTATGATTTGCCTGTAGGTAGTCGAGTTAATGACGCTGTTCAGAAGGCTGGTGGCTTGACAGAGCAAGCAGACAGCAAGTCGCTCAATCTAGCTCAGAAAGTTAGTGATGAAGCTCTGGTTTACGTTCCAACTAAGGGAGAAGAAGTAGCTAATCAACAGACTACTTCGGGGACAGCTTCTTCAACAAGCAAGGAAAAGAAGGTCAATCTCAACAAGGCCAGCCTGGAAGAGCTTAAACAGGTCAAGGGTCTGGGAGGAAAACGAGCCCAGGATATTATCGACCATCGTGAGGCAAATGGCAAGTTCAAGTCAGTAGACGAGCTCAAAAAGGTCTCTGGCATTGGTGCCAAGACCATAGAAAAGTTAAAAGACTATGTTACAGTGGATTAAGAATTTCCCTATTCCCCTAATCTATTTGAGTTTTCTATTGCTCTGGCTTTATTACGCTATTTTCTCAGCGTCCTATCTAGCGCTGTTGGGTTTCGTTTTTCTGCTAGTCTGTCTCTTTATCCAATTTCCTTGGAAATTAGCAAGTAAAATTCTAGTGATTTGTGGAATCTTTGGTTTCTGGTTTCTGTTTCAAAATTGGCAACGGAGTCAAGCGAGTCAAAATTTGGCTGTTTCTGTTGAAAGGGTACGGATTTTGCCCGACACTATTAAGGTTAATGGTGATAGTCTATCCTTTCGTGGAAAGTCTGATGGGCGCATTTTTCAAGTATATTATAAACTCCAGTCCGAGGAGGAGAAAGAAGCCTTTCAAGATTTAACAGCCCTTCATGATTTGAAACTAGAAGGAAAACTTTTAGAGCCAGAAGGGCAGAGAAATTTTGGTGGCTTTGACTACCAAGCTTATCTGAAGACTCAGGGAATTTACCAGACTCTCAATATCAAAAAAATCCAGTCACTTCAAAAGGTTGGCAGTTGGGATATAGGAGAAAATCTATCCAGTTTACGCCGAAAGGCTGTGGTTTGGATTAAGGCACATTTTCCAGACCCTATGCGCAATTACATGACGGGGCTCTTATTAGGGCATCTGGACACAGATTTTGAGGAGATGAATGAGCTTTATTCTAGTTTAGGAATTATCCACCTCTTTGCCTTGTCGGGTATGCAGGTAGGCTTTTTCATGGATGGATTTAAGAAACTTCTCTTGCGATTGGGCTTGACCCAAGAAAAGTTGAAATGGCTGACTTATCCCTTTTCCCTTATCTATGCAGGGCTAACAGGATTTTCAGCCTCGGTCATTCGCAGTCTTTTGCAAAAGTTGCTGGCTCAACATGGTGTTAAGGGCTTGGACAATTTTGCCTTGACAGTCCTTGTCCTCTTTATCGTCATGCCCAACTTTTTCCTGACTGCAGGAGGAGTTTTGTCCTGCGCTTATGCTTTTATCTTGACCATGACCGGCAAAGAAGAGGGGGGGCTTAAGGTTATTGCAAGAGAAAGTCTGGTTATTTCTTTGGGAATATTACCCATTCTATCCTTCTATTTTGCGGAATTTCAGCCTTGGTCCATCCTTTTGACCTTTGTCTTTTCCTTTCTTTTCGACTTGGTCTTCTTACCGCTCTTGTCTATCTTATTTGCCCTTTCCTTTCTCTATCCAGGCATTCAGCTGAATTTTATGTTTGAATGGTTGGAGGGGATGATTCGCTTTGTATCACAGGTGGCAAGTAGGCCTCTGGTCTTTGGACAACCCAATGCATGGCTTTTAATCTTATTGTTAATTTCCTTGGCTTTAGTTTATGATTTGAGGAAAAACATTAAAAGGCTAGCAGTGTTGAGCTTATTGATTACAGGTCTCTTTTTCTTGACCAAGCATCCACTGGAAAATGAAATTACCATGCTGGATGTTGGGCAAGGGGAAAGTATTTTCCTACGGGATGTAACTGGGAAAACCATTCTCATAGATGTAGGCGGCAAGGAAGAATCTGATAAGAAAATCGAAAAATGGCAAGAAAAGGCGACGACCAGTAATGCTAAGCGAACCTTGATTCCTTATCTAAAAAGTAGAGGAGTAGCCAAGATTGACCAGCTGATTTTGACAAATACGGACAAGGAACATGTCGGAGATTTGTTAGAGGTGACCAAGGCTTTCCATGTAGGGGAGATCTTAGTGTCAAAAGGCAGTCTAAAACAGAAGGAATTTGTAGCAGAACTACAGACGACTCAAACCAAGGTGCGTAGTTTGGCAGAAGGGGAAAATGTGCCAATTTTTGGAAGTCAGCTAGAAGTCCTATCACCAAGGAAAATTGGAGATGGAGGTCATGAAGATTCTCTGGTTCTGTATGGAAAACTCTTGGATAAAAACTTTCTTTTCACAGGAAATTTGGAGGAGAAAGGAGAGAGGGACTTGCTGAGGCAATATCCTGACCTAGAGGTGGGGGTCTTGAAAGCTGGTCAACATGGCTCTAAAAAATCATCAAGTTCAGCCTTTTTAGAACAGCTCAAACCAGAGATGACTCTCATTTCAGTTGGAAAGAACAATCGAACGAAACTCTCCCATCAGGAAACCTTGACACGACTGGAAGGTATCAATAGCAAAGTATATCGAACTGACCAGCATGGAGCTATACGCTTTAAGGGGTGGAAAAATTGGAAAATCGAAAGTGTTCGATAGGAAGGATAAATACTATATATTAGTAAAATAAACTAAAAATCTGTTGCATAATAATGATAAAAACGATATAATGAAAGCGTATTCAATATTAATGATATAAAACTATTAAAAATTAGTAAAAATCGTTTAATTAGTTAGTTTATGATCTATTTGTCTTTTTCAGTCCAGTATATCTGCTGTGATAGTGACTAAAAGTTATAGGTATGATTGGAATACCTACTATAAGTATAGTATGAATTGCTAGAGATATAACTATATTAATCCCCTGTTATGGTATCGTTATGACAGCTATTCTGAATATAAAATTGGTTCTGGTTGGAATTACAATCGTTATGAGGTAATAAACTACTCCAGCGGATGCTATTAATCCTTAAAGAGTGATAAAAAGGAGGGCTAGATATGTTGCATCTTACTCATGTGACCTTAAAAACGCGACAAGTCATCTTACAAGATGTTGATTTTACATTTGAAAAGGGTAGGATTTATGGTATTCTTGCTATAAATGGCTCTGGAAAGACGACACTATTCCGCGCCATTAGCAATTTAATTCCTATAAGTAGCGGAAATATTGCAGCCCCTCCTTCTTTATTTTATTATGAAAGCGTTGAATGGCTGGATGGAAACTTAAGTGGGATGGACTACCTTCGTCTTATCAAAAACATCTGGAAGTCAGGTCTGAACTTGGGGGATGAAATTGCCTATTGGGAAATGTCGGACTATGTCAGACTTCCCATTCGCAAGTATTCCTTAGGCATGAAGCAACGCTTGGTGATTGCCATGTATTTCCTTAGTCAGGCGAAATGCTGGCTCATGGATGAGATTACAAATGGCTTAGATGAGTATTATCGTCAGAAGTTTTTTGATAGGCTAGCACAAATCGATAGACAAGAACAGCTGGTTCTTTTAAGTTCCCACTATAAGGAAGAGTTGCTTGATGTCTGCGATAGAGTAGTAACCATTCATCAGGGGCAAATAGAAGAGGTTTAGTTTATGAAAGATGTTAGTCTATTTTTATTAAAAAAAATTTTCAAAAGTCGCTTAAACTGGATTATCTTAGCTTTATTTGTATCTGGACTCGGTGTTACCTTTTATTTTAATAGTCAGACTGCAAACTCCGTCAGCTTGGAGAGCGAGTTGGAAACCCGTCTTGTAAAAGATGAGAGAGTCATCAATGAATATGAAGAGGAACTCTCCCAAATTTCTGATACCAACTCGGAGGAATACCAGATTGCTAAAATTAATTTAGAATCGCAAAAAAATCTTTTGACTCAAAAGAAAGAAATTCTGGATTTGTTAAAAGAAGGACGCTGGAAAGAAGCCTACTATTTGCAGTGGCAAGATGAAGAGAAGAATTATGAAATGATATCAAATAACCCGACTATTAGCTCTGACTTTAAAATGGCGGTTGACCGCCAACGAAAGATTTACCAAGCCCTGTATCCCTTGAACATAAAAGCACATACTTTGGAGTTTCCGACCCACGGGATTGATCAGATTGTCTGGATTTTAGAGGCTATCATCCCAAGCTTGTTTGTGATTGCGATTATTTTTATGCTAACGCAACTATTTGCAGAAAGATATCAAAATCATCTGGACACTGCTCAATTATATCCTTTTTCAAAAGTGACATTTGCCATGTCCTCTCTTGGAGTTGGAGTGGGCTATGTAAGTGTGCTGTTTATCGGAATCAGCGGATTTTCTTTTCTAGTGGGAAGTCTGATAAGTGGTTTTGGACAGTTAGATTATCCCTACCCGATTTATAGCTTAGTGAATCAAGAGGTAACTATTGGAAAGATACAGGATGTGTTATTTCCTGGCTTGTTATTAGCTTTCTTAGCCTTTATCGTCATTGTGGAAGTAGTGTACTTGATTGCTTACTTTTTCAAGCAAAAAATGCCTGTCCTTTTTCTTTCACTCATTGGGATTGTTGGCTTATTGTTTGGCATCCAAATGATTCAGCCTCTTCAAAGGATTGCACATCTGATTCCCTTTACTTACTTGCGTTCAGTGGAGATTTTGTCTGGAAGATTACCTAAGCAAATTGATAATGTCAATCTGAATTGGAGCATGGGGATGATTTTACTTCCTTGCCTGATCATCCTTTTGTTAGTGGGGATTCTATTTATCGAAAGATGGGGAAGTTCACGTAAAAAGGAATTTTTTAATAGATCTTAGCTTTCCTATAGGGAAAATAAGTAAAAACTAACATAGAGAGGGAATCAACTTGATTCTCTCTTTTTGATTCGAAAACCAAGCCAAAATACAAACACAAACTTTTCAAAAAAATAACTTTTTATCTTGACAAGGGCTAGAAAACTTGGTATCATATAAAAGTTGAGAAAAGCAGAAGTGAGAGCTTCTCGCCTTGTGACATTAAGTTGCCTGGCCCTACGGATGAAAAGTTTCTAAGAAACGCTATCATAACGTGCGGGCTTGTATATTTACGAGTCCGCTATTGTTTTTCTCTAATAAAACAAAAGAGGTGAAAACCATAGCAAAGCAAGACTTATTCATCAATGATGAGATTCGTGTACGTGAAGTTCGCTTGATTGGTCTTGAAGGAGAACAGCTAGGCATCAAGCCACTCAGTGAAGCGCAAGCTTTGGCTGATAATGCTAATGTTGACCTAGTATTGATTCAACCCCAAGCCAAACCGCCTGTTGCAAAAATTATGGACTACGGTAAGTTCAAATTTGAGTACCAGAAGAAGCAAAAAGAACAACGTAAAAAACAAAGTGTTGTTACTGTGAAAGAAGTTCGTCTAAGTCCAACTATTGACAAGGGTGACTTTGATACAAAACTTCGCAATGCACGCAAATTCCTTGAAAAAGGAAATAAAGTTAAGGTATCTATTCGCTTTAAGGGTCGTATGATTACCCATAAAGAGATTGGTGCAAAAGTTTTAGCCGAGTTTGCTGAAGCAACTCAAGATATTGCCATCATCGAACAACGTGCTAAAATGGATGGACGTCAAATGTTCATGCAATTGGCGCCAGCGACTGACAAAAAATAATTGTCAGAAAGTTAAATAAAGGAGAAAAAATCATGCCAAAACAAAAAACACACCGCGCATCAGCTAAACGTTTCAAACGTACAGGTTCTGGTGGACTTAAACGTTTCCGTGCTTACACTTCTCACCGTTTCCACGGAAAAACTAAAAAACAACGTCGTCATCTTCGTAAAGCATCTATGGTGCATTCAGGAGATTACAAACGTATCAAAGCAATGCTTACTCGCTTGAAATAATAGCCTAACAGTAAGTAAACAATTCTAGGAAATATTTGGAGGAAATAAAACATGGCACGTGTTAAAGGTGGCGTTGTATCACGCAAACGTCGTAAACGTATTCTTAAATTAGCAAAAGGTTACTATGGAGCTAAACACATCTTGTTCCGTACTGCAAAAGAACAAGTAATGAACTCTTACTACTATGCATACCGTGACCGTCGTCAGAAAAAACGTGACTTCCGCAAATTGTGGATCACTCGTATCAATGCGGCAGCTCGTATGAACGGACTTTCATACTCACAATTGATGCATGGTTTGAAATTGGCTGAGATCGAAGTTAACCGTAAAATGCTTGCTGACTTGGCTGTTAACGATGCAGCAGCTTTCACAGCTCTTGCAGATGCAGCTAAAGCAAAACTTGGTAAATAATAACTGATAAGACTGGAACAGGATTGTCCCAGTCTTTTTAAAAATAAAGGAGAAAAATATGGCTTCAAAAATGCTACATACTTGCTTGCGAGTAGAAAATCTTGAAAAATCAATTGCATTTTATCAAGATGCTTTTGGTTTTAAAGAATTGCGTCGCAGAGATTTTCCAGACCATGCCTTCACGATTGTCTATCTAGGACTTGAGGGTGACGACTATGAGTTGGAGTTGACTTATAACTATAATCACGGCCCTTATGTGGTTGGAGATGGCTTTGCCCATATTGCCCTCAGTACACCTGATCTTGAGGCACTTCATCAAGAGCATAGTGCAAAAGGATATGAAGTGACTGAGCCAAATGGTCTACCAGGAACTGCACCTAACTATTACTTTGTCAAAGACCCTGATGGCTACAAGGTCGAAGTCATTCGTGAAAAATAATCTCGTCAAGTCAAGTAGAATGTTCGTTTTCTACTTGACTTTTTTTAGCTGAAAGAGTATACTAGTAAAAATTTAACCTTTAAGGGGAGTCCAGAGAGACTCACAAGGTGTCAGATAAAAGAATAGTGCAATTTTTTAGAGGAGACTTTTTGAGTGTGCTCTCTTGTCTTGTACGATTTTAACTGAGGCCTTGCAATCGCAAGGCCTTTTCTTTATCTGGTCCCCTTAAAATTTAAGGAGGAAAAGTCATGAATCCCACATGTAAGAAACGTTTGGGTGCTATTCGCTTGGAAACCATGAAGGTGGTTGCACAGGAGGAAATTGCGCCAGCAATCTTTGAATTAGTCCTAGAGGGGGAAATGGTTGAAGCCATGCGAGCAGGCCAATTTCTTCATCTGCGTGTGCCTGATGACGCCCATCTTTTGCGTCGCCCTATTTCAATTTCGTCTATCGATAAGTTTAAGAAGCAGTGTCATCTCATTTATCGGATTGAGGGAGCTGGGACAGCTATTTTCTCAACCTTAAGTCAGGGAGATACTCTTGATGTGATGGGGCCTCAGGGGAATGGTTTTGACTTGTCTGACCTTGATGAGCAGAGCCAGGTTCTCCTTGTTGGTGGTGGGATTGGTGTTCCGCCCTTGCTTGAAGTGGCCAAGGAATTGCATGCGCGTGGTGTGAAAGTAGTGACTGTCCTCGGTTTTGCGAACAAGGATGCTGTTATTTTAGAGACGGAATTGGCCCAATATGGTCAAGTCTTTGTAACGACAGATGATGGTTCTTATGGTATCAAGGGAAATGTTTCCGTTGTTATTAAGGATTTAGACAATCAATTTGATGCTGTTTACTCATGTGGGGCGCCTGGAATGATGAAGTATATCAATCAAACCTTTTATGACCACCCAAGAGCCTATCTATCTCTGGAATCTCGTATGGCTTGTGGGATGGGAGCTTGCTACGCTTGTGTCCTAAAAGTACCAGAAAGCGAGACGGTCAGCCAACGCGTCTGTGAAGATGGGCCTGTTTTCCGAACAGGAACAGTTGTATTATAAGGAGAAAATCATGACTAGAAATCGTTTACAAGTTTCTCTACCAGGCTTGGATTTGAAAAATCCGATTATTCCAGCATCAGGCTGTTTTGGTTTTGGACAAGAGTATGCCAAGTACTATGATTTAGACCTTTTAGGTTCTATTATGATCAAGGCGACAACCCTTGAAGCCCGTTTTGGCAATCCAACTCCTAGAGTTGCTGAGACACCTGCTGGCATGCTCAATGCAATTGGCTTACAAAATCCTGGTTTGGAAGTTGTTTTGGCTGAAAAGTTACCTTGGCTGGAAAGAGAATATCCAAATCTTCCTATTATTGCCAATGTAGCTGGTTTTTCAAAACAAGAGTATGCAGCTGTTTCTAGTGGTATTTCTAAGGCAGCTAATGTGAAGGCTATTGAGCTCAATATTTCTTGCCCCAATGTAGATCACTGTAATCACGGACTTTTGATAGGTCAAGATCCTGATCTGGCTTATGATGTGGTGAAAGCAGCTGTGGAAGCCTCTGATGTACCAGTTTATGTCAAACTAACCCCTAGTGTGACAGATATTGTCACCGTCGCAAAAGCAGCAGAAGATGCGGGAGCAAGTGGATTAACCATGATCAATACTCTGGTTGGAATGCGTTTTGACCTCAAAACCAGAAAACCAATCTTGGCCAATGGAACAGGTGGAATGTCTGGTCCAGCAGTATTTCCAGTAGCCCTCAAACTCATTCGCCAAGTAGCCCAAACAACAGACCTGCCTATCATTGGAATGGGGGGAGTGGATTCGGCTGAAACTGCACTAGAAATGTATCTGGCGGGAGCATCTGCTATTGGAGTTGGAACAGCCAACTTTACCAATCCATATGCCTGTCCTGATATCATCGAAAATTTACCAAAAGTCATGGACAAATACGGCATCAGCAGTCTAGAAAATCTCCGCAAGGAAGTAAAAGAGTCTCTGAGGTAAACTGCAATCAATCTGTTCTTGATTTTTTATCAGTTTGTAATGTTTATTATAGAGAATTTTGATACAATAAAATAGAAAGAACAGAGGAAGAAAGTTTATGAAGAAATTGAGATTTGTTTTTTTAGCTCTGCTATTTTTCTTAGCCAGACCAGAGAGTGCAATGGCTAGTGATGGTACTTGGCAAGGAAAACAATACCTGAAAGCAGATGGCAGTCAAGCAGCCAATGAGTGGGTTTTTGATGCTCATTATCAATCTTGGTTTTATATAAAAGCAGATGCCAACTATGCTGAAAATGAATGGATGAAACAAGGTGACGACTATTTTTATCTCAAATCTGGTGGCTATATGGCAAAATCAGAATGGGTAGAAGACAAGGGAGCCTTTTATTATCTTGACCAAAATGGTAAAATGAAGAGAAATGCCTGGGTAGGTGCTTCCTATGTTGGTGCAACAGGTGCCAAGGTAATAGAAGATTGGGTCTATGATTCTCAATACGACGCTTGGTTTTATATAAAAGCAGATGGACAGCACGCAGAGAAAGAATGGCTCCAAATTAAAGGGAAGGACTATTATTTTAAATCTGGTGGTTATCTACTGACAAGTCAGTGGATTGACCAGGCTTATGTGAATGCTAGTGGTGCCAAAGTACAGCAAGGTTGGCTTTTTGACAAACAATACCAATCTTGGTTTTATATCAAAGAAAATGGAAAACATGCTGAGAAAGAATGGATTTTCGAAAATGGTCACTATTATTATCTAAAATCCGGTGGCTATATGGCAGCCAATGAATGGATTTGGGATAAGGAGTCATGGTTTTACCTCAAATCTGATGGGAAAATGACTGAGAAAGAATGGTTATACGATTCTAAAAGTCAAGCCTGGTACTACTTCAAATCTGGTGGCTACATGGCGAAAAATGAGACTGTAGATGGTTATCAGCTTGGAAGCGACGGTAAATGGCTTGGAGAAAAAGCTACAAATGAAAATGCTGCTTATTATCAAGTAGTACCTGTCACAGCAAATGTTTATAATGCAGATGGTGAAAAGCTCTCCTATATATCGCAAGGTAGTGTTGTTTGGCTAGATAAGGATAGAAAAAGTGATGAAAAGCACTTGGCTATTACTATTTCTGGTTTGTCAGGCTATATGAAAACAGAAGATTTACAAGCACTAGATGCTAGTAAGGATTTTATCCCTTATTATGAGAGTGATGGACATCGTTTTTATCACTATGTGTCTCAGAATGCTAGTATCCCAGTAGCTTCTCATCTTTCTGATATGGAAGTAGGCAAGAAATATTATTCGGCAGATGGACTGCATTTTGAAGGTTTTAACCTTGAAAATCCCTTCCTTTTTAAAGATTTGACAGAGGCTACAAACTATAGTGCTGAAGACTTGGATAAGGTATTTAGTCTGCTAAATATTAATAATAGCCTCTTGGAGAACAAGGGAGCAACCTTTAAGGAAGCCGAAGAACATTACCATATCAATGCCCTCTACCTCCTTGCCCATAGTGCCTTAGAAAGTGACTGGGGAAGAAGTAAGATTGCCAAAGATAAGAATAATTTCTTTGGAATTACAGCCTATGATACAACCCCTTACCTTTCTGCCAAGACATTTGATGATGTGGATAAGGGAATTTTAGGTGCAACCAAATGGATTAAGGAAAATTATATCGATAGGGGCAGAACTTTCCTTGGAAACAAGGCATCTGGTATGAATGTGGAATATGCTTCAGACCCTTATTGGGGCGAAAAAATTGCTAGTGTGATGATGAAAATCAATGAGAAACTAGGTGGCAAAGATTAGTCCTATTGTTGGATATGATTTGAGTGAGTAGTAATACTCTTCGAAAATCTCTTCAAACCACGTCAACGTCGCCTTGCCGTATAGATGTTACTGACTTCGTCAGTTCTATCTGCAACCTCAAAACAGTGTTTTGAGCAGCCTGCGGCTAGCTTCCTAGTTTTCTCTTTGATTTTCATTGAGTATAAGTTAAAAATCCTGATTTCAAGTAAAATCAGGATTTTTTCATGGATGCAATTTTTTCTGGATCTGGTGTGACACGGAGGGTCTTTTGTCCTGTATAGGTTACAAAGCCAGGTTTTCCACCAGTTGGTTTGTTGAGTTTCTTGACTTCAATCATATCTACCTGAACCAGATTTGACAGGCGACCTTGAGAGAAGTAGGCGGCCAGCTCTGCTGCGTCTGTCTTGACTTCATCGGATGGGTCAAGATTGCCTGAGATGACAACATGGCTTCCAGGAATATCCTTGGCATGGAACCAAAGTTCCTCCTTGCGGGCTATTTTAAAGGTTAGCTCCTCATTTTGCAGGTTGTTTCGGCCGACATAGATGATGGTTTTGCCATCGCTTGCTAGATATTGTTCTGGTTTTTTGCGTTTCTGGATTTTCTCCCGTTGTCTTCTGCGGATAAAGCCTGTTTGAATCAATTCTTCACGGATTTCAGCGATTTCTTCCAGCCCAGCTTGGTTGAGAACAGTTTCCACACTTTCCAGATAGAGAATAGTCGCCTTGGTTTCCTCAATCAGATCAGTCAAGTATTTGACAGCTTCTTTGAGTTTCTGGTAACGTTTAAAATAGCGTTGGGCATTCTGGTTGGGAGTTAGTGCCTTATCAAGAGCAATGGTGATAGGCTGATTCGTGTAGTAATTATCCAAGACTACCTGGTCTTGGTCATTCGGAACTTGATGGAGGAAGGTTGTCAGCAATTCTCCTTTTTGACGAAATTCTTCAGCATTGTCTGTCGCCAGTAACTCTTTTTCCTGTTTTTTGAGTTTGTGGCGGTTTTTCTGAAGTTCATTTTCAACACGGCGAATGAGTTCACTGGCTTGCTGTTTGACGCGGTCGCGCTCAGCCTTATCCTTATAGTAGGTGTCCAACAAATCAGAAAGACTGGCAAAAGAATCTGCCACTTGATTTGCAAAAGGAACTGGGCTGAAGGAAGTCTCAGTCAAGCATGGTTTGGTTTCTTGATTGAAAAAGTTTCGGAAAGCGGAAAGTTTTTCACTAACCAGTATGCTTTCCAATTCATTTGCCGTATCGCGTCCTAGACCTTGAAAGAGGCTTTGAAGGTTTTTAGCTGTCGTTTCCTGTGTTTGTAGGATTTCAAAGAGCTTTTCATCCTTGATAGTAAAAGGATTGAGAGATTCCGTACTTGGCGGAGCGATATAGGTCGATCCAGGAAGCAAGGTACGGTAGCTATTTTGTGAAAAGCCAACATGTTTGATGACTTCGAGGATTTTGTGGCTACTTTTATCAACCAGTAGAATATTACTGTGTTTCCCCATGATTTCGATAATCAAGGTAGCCTGAATATGGTCCCCAATCTCGTTTTTATTGGAAACTGTCATTTCCACAATACGGTCATTTTCAATCTGCTCGATCGACTCAATCAGGGCACCCTGCAAATATTTTCTCAAAACCATAATAAAGGTAGAAGGTTGGGCTGGATTTTCAAAAGTCGTTTGGGTCAGCTGAATGCGTCCAAAAACTGGATGGGCAGAAAGGAGCAGGCGATGACTTTGGCGATTGCTGCGGATTTGCAAGACCAACTCTTGTTCAAAAGGTTGATTGATTTTCTGGATGCGACCGTTCACTAACTCTCTTCGCAATTCCTCAACCATGTGGTGTAAAAAAAATCCGTCAAATGACATCGTTCTCTCCTTGTGATTGTATTCCATAGTATTATATCAAAAAGGTAGAATAAAATCATGGAAATGTGGTATAATAAAGCCAAGTAAAGAGAAACGAGAAGCACATGTATATTGAAATGGTAGATGAAACTGGTCAAGTTTCAAAAGAAATGTTGCAACAAACCCAAGAAATTTTGGAATTTGCAGCCCAAAAATTAGGAAAAGAAGACAAGGAGATGGCAGTCACTTTTGTGACCAATGAGCGTAGTCATGAACTCAATCTGGAGTACCGTGACACAGACCGTCCGACAGATGTCATCAGCCTTGAGTATAAACCAGAATTGGAAATTGCCTTTGACGAAGAGGATTTACTTGAAAATCCAGAATTGGCAGAGATGATGTCTGAGTTTGATGCCTATATTGGGGAATTGTTCATCTCTATCGATAAGGCACATGAGCAGGCCGAGGAATATGGCCATAGCTTTGAGCGTGAGATGGGCTTCTTGGCAGTACACGGCTTTTTACATATCAACGGCTATGATCACTACACTCCGGAAGAAGAAGCGGAGATGTTCGGTTTACAAGAAGAAATTTTGACAGCCTATGGACTCACAAGACAATAAACGAAAATGGAAAAATCGTGACCTGATATCTAGTTTAGAATTTGCCATCACAGGAATTTTTACTGCCATCAAGGAAGAACGAAATATGCGAAAACATGCCGTGACGGCTCTAGTAGTCATCCTTGCAGGTTTTGTTTTTCAGGTGTCACGAATCGAATGGCTCTTTCTCCTATTGAGCATTTTCTTGGTAGTAGCTTTTGAAATTATCAATTCTGCTATTGAAAATGTGGTGGATTTGGCCAGTCACTATCACTTTTCCATGCTGGCTAAAAATGCCAAGGATATGGCGGCTGGTGCGGTATTAGTGGTCTCTCTTTTCGCAGCCTTAACAGGCGCATTGATTTTTCTCCCACGAATCTGGGATTTATTATTTTAAATAGCAAGAGGAAATTATGACTTTTAAATCAGGCTTTGTAGCCATTTTAGGACGTCCCAATGTTGGGAAGTCAACTTTTTTAAATCACGTTATGGGGCAAAAGATTGCCATCATGAGTGACAAGGCGCAGACAACGCGCAATAAAATCATGGGAATTTACACGACCGATAAGGAGCAAATTGTCTTTATCGACACACCAGGGATTCACAAACCTAAAACAGCTCTCGGAGATTTCATGGTCGAATCTGCCTATAGTACCCTTCGTGAAGTGGATACCGTCCTTTTTATGGTGCCTGCTGATGAAGCGCGTGGTAAGGGGGACGATATGATTATCGAGCGTCTCAAGGCTGCTAAGGTTCCAGTGATTTTGGTGGTGAATAAAATCGATAAGGTCCATCCAGACCAGCTCTTGTCTCAGATTGATGATTTCCGTAACCAAATGGACTTTAAGGAAATTGTACCAATCTCAGCCCTTCAAGGAAATAACGTCTCTCGTCTAGTGGATATTTTGAGTGAAAATCTAGATGAAGGTTTCCAATATTTCCCGTCTGATCAAATCACAGACCATCCAGAGCGTTTCTTGGTTTCAGAAATGGTTCGCGAGAAAGTCTTGCACCTAACTCGTGAAGAGATTCCGCACTCTGTCGCAGTAGTTGTGGATTCTATGAAGCGAGACGAAGAAACAGACAAGGTTCATATTCGTGCAACTATTATGGTCGAGCGCGATAGCCAAAAAGGGATTATCATCGGTAAAGGTGGCGCTATGCTTAAGAAAATCGGTAGTATGGCCCGTCGTGATATCGAACTCATGCTAGGAGATAAGGTCTTCCTAGAAACCTGGGTCAAGGTCAAGAAAAACTGGCGCGATAAAAAGCTAGATTTGGCTGACTTTGGCTATAATGAAAAAGAATACTAAGTAGAGGTGGGCTCATGCCTGCTTCTTGTTTTTACAGAAGGAGGACTTATGCCTGAATTACCTGAGGTTGAAACCATTCGACGTGGCTTGGAAAAATTGATTTTGGGAAAGAAGATTTCGAGTATAGAAATTCGCTATCCCAAGATGATTAAGACGGATTTGGACGAATTTCAAAAGGAAGTGCCTGGTCAGATTATTGAGTCAATGGAACGTCGGGGCAAGTATTTGCTTTTTTACCTGACAGACAAGGTCTTGATTTCCCATTTGCGGATGGAGGGCAAGTATTTTTACTATCCGGACCAGGTTCCTGAACGCAAGCATGCCCATGTTTTCTTCCAATTTGAGGATGGTGGCACGCTTGTTTATGAGGATGTTCGCAAGTTTGGTACTATGGAACTCTTGGCTCCTGACCTTTTAGATGCCTACTTTATTTCTAAAAAATTAGGTCCTGAACCAAGCAAACAAGACTTTGATTTACAGGTCTTTCAAGCTGCCCTTGCCAAGTCCAAAAAGCCTATCAAATCCCATCTCCTAGACCAGACCTTGGTAGCTGGACTTGGCAATATCTATGTGGATGAGGTTCTCTGGCGAGCTCAGGTTCATCCAGCTAGACCTTCCCAGACCTTGACAGCAGAAGAAGCGACTGCCATTCATGACCAGACCATTGCTGTTTTGAGTCAGGCTGTTGAAAAAGGCGGCTCCACCATTCGGACCTATACCAATGCCTTTGGGGAAGATGGAACTATGCAAGATTTTCATCAGGTCTATGACAAGGCTGGTCAAGAATGTTCGCGTTGCGGCACCATCATTGAGAAAATCCAACTAGGCGGACGAGGCACCCACTTTTGTCCAAACTGTCAAAGGAGGGACTGATGGGAAAAATCATTGGAATCACAGGAGGAATTGCCTCTGGTAAGTCAACCGTGACAAATTTTCTAAGAAAGCAAGGCTTTCAAGTGGTGGATGCCGACGCGGTTGTCCACCAACTACAGAGACCTGGTGGTCGTCTGTTTGAGGCTCTAGTACAGCATTTTGGGCAAGAAATCATCCTTGAAAACGGAGAACTTAATCGCCCTCTCCTTGCTAGTCTTATCTTTTCAAATACTGAAGAACAGGAATGGTCTAAGCAAATCCAAGGAGAGATTATTCGTGAAGAGTTGGCTACTTTGAGAGACCAGTTGGCTCAGACAGGAGAGATTTTTTTCATGGATATTCCCCTGCTTTTTGAGCAGGACTACAGCGCTTGGTTTGATGAGACTTGGTTGGTCTATGTGGACCGAGATGTCCAAGTAGAACGCTTAATGAAAAGGGACCACTTGTCCAAAGATGAAGCTGAATCTCGTCTGGCAGCCCAGTGGCCTTTAGAAAAAAAGAAAGATTTAGCCAGCCATATTCTTGACAACAATGGAAATCAGGACCAGCTTCTTACTCAGGTGTTCTCCCTGCTTGAGGGAGGTAGTGAAGATGACAGAGATTAACTGGAAGGATAATCTGCGCATTGCCTGGTTTGGTAATTTTCTAACTGGAGCCAGTATTTCTTTGGTTGTGCCCTTTATGCCTATCTTTGTGGAAAATCTCGGTGTAGGGAGTGAGCAAGTCGCTTTTTATGCAGGCTTAGCAATTTCTGTCTCTGCTATTTCGGCTGCGCTCTTTTCTCCTATCTGGGGTATTCTTGCTGATAAATACGGTCGAAAACCCATGATGATTCGTGCTGGTCTGGCCATGACCATTACTATGGGAGGCTTGGCTTTTGTGCCAAATATTTATTGGTTAATCTTTCTTCGTTTATTAAATGGTGTATTTGCAGGTTTTGTTCCTAACGCCACAGCCTTGATAGCTAGTCAGGTTCCCAAGGAGAAATCAGGCTCTGCTCTCGGAACTTTGTCTACTGGCGTAGTTGCAGGTACTTTAACTGGTCCTTTTATCGGTGGCTTTATCGCAGAATTATTTGGCATTCGTACTGTCTTTTTACTGGTTGGTAGTTTTCTGTTCTTAGCCGCTGTTTTGACTATTTGCTTTATCAAGGAAGACTTTCAACCAGTAGCCAAGGAAAAGACTATCCCAACAAAGGAATTATTTACATCAGTTAAATATCCCTATCTCTTAGTCAACCTCTTTCTAACCAGTTTTGTTATCCAATTTTCAGCCCAATCAATCGGCCCTATTTTAGCTCTTTATGTACGTGACTTAGGGCAGACAGAGAATCTTCTTTTTGTCTCTGGTTTGATTGTGTCCAGTATGGGCTTTTCCAGCATGATGAGTGCAGGAGTCATGGGCAAGCTAGGTGACAAGGTGGGGAATCATCGCCTCTTGGTTGTAGCCCAGTTTTATTCAGTCATCATCTATCTCCTCTGCGCCAATGCCTCTAGCCCCCTTCAACTAGGACTTTATCGTTTCCTCTTTGGCTTGGGGACCGGTGCCCTGATTCCTGGAGTTAATGCCCTTCTCAGTAAGATGACACCCAAAGCTGGTATTTCGAGGGTCTTTGCCTTTAATCAGGTATTCTTTTATCTGGGAGGTGTCGTTGGGCCTATGGTAGGTTCTGCAGTAGCAGGTCAATTTGGCTACCATGCAGTCTTTTATGCGACAAGCCTTTGTGTTGCCTTTAGTTGTCTCTTTAACCTGCTTCAATTTCGAACATTATTAAAAGTAAAGGAAATCTAGTGCGAGTAAAAATTAATCTCAAATGCTCCTCTTGTGGCAGTATCAATTACCTAACCAGTAAAAATTCAAAAACTCATCCAGACAAGATCGAGGTTTTAAAGTATTGTCCCAAGGAAAGAAAAGTAACCCTACATCTTGAATCTAAGTAGATTTTATGGTAAAATAATAGGGATTTTAAGGAGTTTGATATGTATAACCTATTATTAACCATTTTATTAGTATTATCTGTTGTGATTGTGATTGCGATTTTCATGCAACCAACCAAAAACCAATCCAGCAATGTATTTGATGCCAGCTCAGGTGATTTGTTTGAACGCAGTAAAGCACGCGGTTTTGAAGCTGTAATGCAGCGTTTGACAGGGATTTTAGTCTTTTTCTGGCTAGCCATTGCCTTAGCATTGACGGTATTATCAAGTAGATAAGAAAATAATGGGCAGGACTAGGTCTTTGCCTGTTTTTATTTTTAAAAGATATTTGAGAAGGTTTTACAGTAAAAGAAAATTAAAAATCTAGAAAGAAAATATGAAAGATAGAATAAAAGAATATTTGCAAGATAAGGGAAAGGTGACGGTCAATGACTTGGCTCAGGCTTTGGGAAAAGATGGGTCCAAGGATTTTCGTGAGTTGATTAAAACCTTGTCCCTAATGGAAAGAAAGCACCAGATTCGCTTTGAAGAAGATGGCAGTCTGACCTTGGAAGCTAAGAAAAAACATGAGATTACTCTCAAGGGGATTTTTCATGCCCATAAAAATGGCTTTGGTTTTGTTAGTCTGGAAGGCGAGGAGGACGACCTTTTTGTAGGGAAAAACGATGTCAACTACGCTATTGATGGTGATACCGTCGAGGTCGTGATTAAGAAAGTCGCTGACCGCAATAAGGGAACAGCAGCAGAAGCCAAAATTATTGATATATTAGAACACAGCTTGACAACAGTTGTCGGCCAAATCGTTCTCAAACAGGAAAAACCTAAGTATGCTGGTTACATCCGTTCGAAAAATCAGAAAATCAGTCAACCGATTTATGTTAAGAAACCAGCCCTTAAACTGGAGGGAACCGAAGTTCTCAAGGTCTTTATCGATAAATACCCAAGCAAGAAACATGATTTCTTTGTCGCAAGTGTTCTCGATGTGGTGGGGCATTCAACGGATGTCGGAATTGATGTTCTTGAGGTCTTGGAATCAATGGACATTGTATCCGAGTTTCCAGAAGCTGTTATCAAGGAAGCAGAAAGTGTGCCTGATGCTCCATCACAAAAGGATATGGAAGGCCGTCTGGATCTAAGAGATGAGATTACCTTTACCATTGACGGCGCTGACGCCAAGGACTTGGACGATGCGGTGCATATTAAGGCTTTGAAAAATGGCAATCTGGAGCTTGGAGTTCACATAGCAGACGTTTCCTACTATGTGACCGAGGGTTCTGCCCTTGACAAGGAAGCCCTTAACCGTGCGACTTCTGTCTATGTGACAGACCGTGTGGTTCCAATGATTCCAGAACGACTGTCTAATGGCATCTGTTCTCTCAATCCTCAAGTTGACCGCCTGACCCAATCTGCCATTATGGAGATTGATAAACATGGTCGTGTGGTTAATTACACTATTACACAAACGGTTATCAAGACAAGTTTCCGTATGACCTATAGCGATGTCAATGATATCCTAGCAGGTGACGAGGAGAAGAGACAAGAATATAAGAAAATTGTTCCAAGTATCGAACTCATGGCCAAGCTCCATGAAATTCTAGAAAACATGCGTGTGAAACGTGGTGCCCTTAATTTTGATACCAATGAAGCGAAGATTTTAGTGGATAAGCAAGGTAAGCCTGTTGATATCGTTCTTCGTCAGCGTGGTGTTGCCGAGCGTATGATTGAGTCCTTCATGTTGATGGCTAATGAAACAGTTGCCGAACATTTCAGCAATCTGGATTTACCTTTCATCTATCGAATTCACGAGGAGCCAAAGGCTGAAAAGGTTCAGAAGTTTATTGATTATGCTTCGAGTTTTGGCTTGCGCATTTATGGGACTGCTAGTGAGATTAGCCAGGAGGCTCTCCAAGACATCATGCGTGCTGTTGAGGGAGAACCTTATGCAGATGTATTGTCCATGATGCTTCTTCGCTCCATGCAACAGGCTCGCTATTCAGAGCACAATCACGGCCACTATGGACTAGCTGCTGACTATTATACTCACTTCACTAGCCCGATTCGTCGTTATCCAGACCTTCTTGTTCACCGTATGATTCGTGATTACGGCCGTTCTAAGGAAATAGCAGAGCATTTTGAACAAGTAATTCCAGAGATTGCGACCCAGTCTTCCAACCGTGAACGTCGTGCCATTGAGGCAGAGCGTGAAGTCGAAGCCATGAAAAAGGCTGAGTATATGGAAGAATACGTGGGTGAAGAGTACGATGCTGTTGTATCAAGTATCGTCAAATTCGGTCTCTTTGTCGAATTGCCAAACACAGTTGAAGGCTTGATTCACATCACTAATCTACCTGAATTTTATCATTTCAATGAACGTGATTTGACTCTTCGTGGAGAGAAATCAGGAACAACCTTCCGTGTAGGTCAGCAAATCCGTATCCGAGTTGAAAGAGCGGATAAGATGACTGGTGAAATCGACTTCTCTTATATTCCAAGTGAGTTTGATGTGATTGAAAAAGGCTTGAAACAGTCTAATCGTAGTGACAGAGGGCGTGGTTCCAGTCGTCGTTCAGATAAGAAGGAAGACAAGAGAAAATCAGGACGCTCAAATGATAAGCGCAAGCATTCACAAAAAGACAAGAAGAAAAAGGGCAAGAAACCTTTTTACAAGGAAGTAGCTAAGAAAGGAGCCAAGCATGGCAAAGGGCGAGGGAAAGGTCGTCGCACAAAATAAAAAGGCGCGTCACGACTATACAATCGTAGATACGGTAGAGGCAGGGATGGTCCTGACAGGAACTGAAATCAAGAGTGTACGAGCAGCTCGAATCAATCTCAAGGATGGATTTGCCCAAGTAAAAAATGGAGAAGTCTGGCTGAGCAATGTTCATATCGCTCCTTACGAAGAGGGCAATATCTGGAACCAAGAACCAGAGCGTCGTCGTAAACTCCTGCTCCATAAGAAACAAATCCAAAAATTAGAACAAGAGACCAAAGGAACAGGAATGACACTGGTTCCCCTAAAAGTCTATATCAAAGATGGCTATGCCAAGCTCCTTTTAGGCCTAGCTAAAGGTAAGCATGACTATGATAAACGGGAGTCAATCAAACGTCGTGAGCAGAATCGCGATATTGCGCGCGTGATGAAAGCTGTTAATCAGCGATAAAAAGAGGAAATGAAGATGGAAAAACTAGTTGCTTATAAACGTATGCCTTTGTGGACTAAAGAAACCATGCCAGAGGCTGTTCAGAAGAAACACAATACCAAGGTGGGGACTTGGGGCAAGATTACTGTTTTAAAAGGAACTCTCAAGTTTATTGAATTAACAGAGGATGGCGAGGTTCTAGCTGAACATCTCTTTGAAGCGGGGGCTGACAATCCAATGGCACAACCACAAGCTTGGCACCGAGTGGAGGCTGTAACAGACGATGTAGAATGGTATTTGGAATTTTATTGTAAACCTGAGGATTATTTCCCTAAAAAATACAATACCAATCCGGTTCATTCAGAGGTCCTAGGGGCAATGCAGACAGTAAAACCGGGGAAAGCCTTGGATTTGGGCTGTGGTCAGGGCCGTAACTCTCTCTTTCTTGCACAGAATGATTTTGATGTGACAGCTGTGGATCAAAATGAATTGGCCCTTGAAATCTTGCAAAGCATTGTGGAGCAGGAAGACCTGGATATGCCTGTTGGTCTCTACGATATCAATTCAGCCAGCATTGGGCAAGAGTATGATTTTATCGTATCAACTGTTGTTCTCATGTTTCTACAAGCAGACCGTATTCCAGCTATTATTCAAAATATGCAGGAGCAAACTAGTATTGGTGGCTACAACCTTATCGTCTGTGCCATGGACACGGAAGATTACCCTTGCTCTGTTAACTTCCCATTTACCTTTAAAGAAGGAGAATTGGCAGACTATTACAAGGACTGGGAATTGGTTAAGTACAATGAAAATCCTGGCCATCTTCACCGTCGCGATGAGAATGGCAATCGTATTCAACTACGCTTTGCGACCATGCTAGCTAAAAAAATCAAATAAGCGTGAATGAAGATTAGGAAATTTCCTGATCTTTTTTTCTTTTTTTACGAATAATATAGAAAAAGGAGGGAAATCATGTTTGTTGCTAGAGATGCTAGGGGGCAGCTGGTAAATGTGTTAGAGGATAAGTTTGAGAAGGAAGAATACACCTGCCCAGCTTGTGGAGGTCAGCTCCGTTTGCGTCAAGGACCAAGTGTCCGGACCCATTTTGCACATAAATCTTTAAAAGACTGTGATTATTCCTCTGAAAATGAAAGCCCAGAACACCTGTCCAATAAGGAAGTCCTCTATCACTGGTTGAAAACAGAGGCAGAGGTTCAATTAGAATACCCCCTTCCAGAGCTTAAACAGATTGCGGATGTATTTGTAAATGGCAATCTAGCTCTAGAGGTTCAGTGTAGCTCCTTGCCTCAAAAAGTTCTTAAAGAGCGCAGTGAGGGTTACCGTATTCAGGGTTACAAAGTACTGTGGTTGCTAGGTCAAAAACTGTGGCTCAAAGATCGCTTGACTCGTCTACAACAAGGTTTTCTCTACTTCAGTCAAAATATGGGCTTTTATGTTTGGGAATTAGACAAAGAAAAACAAGTTTTAAGACTCAAATACCTGATTCACCAAGATCTTCGAGGTAAACTCCATTATCAGATTAAGGAATTTCCCTATGGTCACGGTAGTCTACTGGAGATATTACGTTTTCCCTATAAGAAACAAAAAATATCTAGTTTTAGTGTTTCTCAGGATAAGGACATCTGTCGCTATATCCGGCAACAACTGTTTTATCAAAATCCCATTTGGATGAAAGCACAAGCAGAAGCCTATCAAAAGGGAGAAAATCTCCTGACTTATGGGCTAAAAGAATGGTATCCACAAATTCGACCATTAGTAGGTGAGTTTTGTCAAATTGAGCAAGATTTGACTCGCTATTATCAGTATTTTCAAACCTATTATCAAGAAAATCCTCAAAATGATTGGCAAAAGCTCTATCCACCAGCCTTTTATCAGCAATATTTCTTAAAAAATATGGTAGAATAAAAAGGATGGAGGAATCTAATGGTATTACAAAGACATGAAATAAATGAAAAAGATACATGGGATCTATCAACGATCTACCCAACTGACCAGGCTTGGGAAGAAGCCTTAAAAGATTTAACAGAAAAATTGGAGACAGTAGCCCAGTATGAAGGCCATCTCTTGGATAATGCGGATAGCCTACTCGAAATTACTGAATTTTCTCTTGAAATGGAACGCCAGATGGAGAAGCTTTACGTTTATGCTCATATGAAAAATGACCAGGACACACGTGAAGCCAAGTATCAAGAGTACTATGCTAAGGCCATGACTCTCTATAGCCAGCTAGACCAAGCCTTTTCATTCTATGAACCTGAATTTATGGAAATTAGTGAAAAGCAGTATGCTGACTTTTTAGAAGCTCAACCAAAATTGAAGGTTTATCAACACTATTTTGACAAGCTTTTGCAAGGCAAGGATCACGTTCTTTCACAACGTGAAGAAGAATTATTGGCTGGCGCTGGAGAAATCTTTGGTTCGGCAAGTGAAACTTTCGCTATCTTGGACAATGCGGATATTGTGTTCCCTTATGTCCTCGACGATGATGGTAAGGAAGTGCAGCTCTCTCATGGGACTTACACACGTTTGATGGAGTCTAAAAATCGTGAGGTGCGTCGTGGTGCTTATCAAGCTCTTTATGCAACTTATGAGCAATTCCAACATACTTATGCTAAAACCTTGCAAACAAATGTTAAAGTTCAAAACTATCGTGCAAAAGTTCGCAACTACAAGAGTGCTCGTCATGCAGCTCTCGCAGTAAATTTTGTTCCAGAGAGTGTTTATGACAATTTGGTAGCAGCAGTTCGTAAGCATTTGCCACTCTTGCATCGTTACCTTGAACTTCGTTCAAAAATCTTGGGGATTTCAGACCTCAAGATGTACGATGTCTACACACCGCTTTCATCTGTTGAATACAGTTTTACCTACCAAGAAGCCTTGAAAAAGGCAGAAGATGCCTTGGCAGTCTTGGGTGAGGATTACTTGAGCCGTGTTAAACGTGCCTTCAGTGAGCGTTGGATTGATGTTTATGAAAATCAAGGCAAGCGTTCAGGGGCCTACTCTGGTGGTTCTTACGATACAAATGCCTTTATGCTCCTCAACTGGCAGGACAATCTAGACAATCTCTTTACCCTTGTCCATGAGACTGGTCACAGTATGCATTCTAGCTATACTCGCGAGACTCAGCCTTATGTTTACGGAGATTATTCTATCTTCTTGGCTGAGATTGCCTCAACTACCAATGAAAATATCTTGACGGAGAAATTATTGGAAGAAGTGGAAGATGATGCAACGCGCTTTGCTATTCTCAATAACTTCCTAGACGGTTTCCGTGGAACAGTTTTCCGCCAAACTCAATTTGCTGAGTTTGAACACGCGATTCACCAAGCGGATCAAAATGGTGAAGTCTTGACAAGCGATTTCTTAAATAATCTCTACGCAGACTTGAACCAAGAGTATTATGGTTTGAGTAAGGAAGACAATCCTGAAATCCAATACGAGTGGGCACGCATTCCACACTTCTACTATAACTACTATGTATACCAATATTCAACAGGCTTTGCAGCAGCCTCAGCCTTGGCTGAAAAGATTGTTCATGGTAGTCAAGAAGACCGTGACCGCTATATCGACTACCTCAAGGCAGGTAAGTCTGACTATCCACTTAATGTCATGAGAAAAGCTGGTGTTGATATGGAGAAGGAAGACTATCTCAACGATGCTTTTGCAGTCTTTGAACGTCGTTTGAATGAGTTTGAAGCCCTTGTTGAAAAATTGGGATTGGCATAAGATGGTTGAATCATATAGTAAGAATGCCAACCATAACATGCGTCGCCCTGTCGTCAAGGAAGAAATTGTAGACTTGATGCGTCAGCGTCAAAAGCAAGTCACAGGATCTTTGAAAGAATTGGAAGACTTTGCTCGCAAGGAAAATATTCCCATTATTCCCCATGAAACGGTTGCTTATTTCCGTTTTCTCATGGAAACCATACAACCTAAAAATATACTGGAAATTGGGACGGCTATCGGTTTTTCAGCCCTTTTGATGGCTGAACATGCACCGAATGCAAAGATTACAACCATTGATCGCAATCCAGAAATGATTGGTTTTGCCAAGGAAAATTTTGCCCAGTTTGACAGTCGCAAGCAAATCATGCTTCTAGAGGGAGATGCGGTAGATGTCTTATCTACCCTGACAGAATCCTATGATTTCGTCTTTATGGATTCTGCTAAGTCTAAATATATCGTCTTTTTGCCAGAAATCCTCAAACATTTGGACGTTGGAGGAGTGGTTGTCTTGGATGATATTTTCCAAGGTGGTGATGTTGCTAAGGATATTATGGAAGTCCGTCGTGGCCAGCGAACCATTTATCGAGGCCTTCAAAGACTATTTGATGCAACTTTAGACAATCCAGGACTCACCGCAACATTAGTACCTCTGGGGGACGGCATTCTCATGCTTCGTAAAAATGTAGCAGATGTTCAATTGCCTGACAGCGAATGATTTTCAGAAAAATTTAAGAAAATATAGTAAAATAGATAGGGTAACACTTATCTCAAAGGAGTAGACATGAAGAAAAAATTATTGGCAGGAGCCATTACACTATTATCAGTAGCAACTTTAGCAGCTTGTTCGAAAGGTTCAGAAGGGGCAGACCTTATCAGCATGAAAGGAGATGTTATCACAGAACATCAATTTTATGAGCAAGTGAAAAGCAATCCTTCAGCCCAACAAGTCTTGTTGAACTTGACCATCCAAAAAGTATTTGAGAAGCAATATGGCTCAGAAGTAGATGACAAAGAAGTCAACGATACTATTGCCGAAGAAGAAAAACAATATGGTGAGAACTACCAACGTGTCTTGTCACAAGCAGGTATGACTCTTGAAACACGTAAAGCTCAAATTCGTACAAGTAAATTAGTTGAGTTGGCAGTTAAGAAGGCAGCAGAAGCTGAATTGACAGATGATGCTTATAAGAAGGCCTTTGACGAATACACTCCAGATGTAACGGCTCAAATCATCCGTTTGGACAATGAAGACAAGGCTAAAGAAATTCTTGAAAAAGCCAAAGCAAGTGATGCGGACTTTGCTCAATTGGCTAAAGATAACTCAACGGATGAGAAAACTAAAGCGAATGGTGGAGAAATCACCTTTGATTCTGCTTCAACAGAAGTACCAGAACAAGTTAAAAAAGCCGCTTTCGCTTTAGATGTAAATGGCATTTCTGATGTGATCACAGCAACTGGTACACAAGCCTACAGTAGCCAATATTACATTGTAAAACTCATTAAGAAAACAGAAAAATCATCTAATATTGATGACTACAAAGAAAAATTAAAAACTGTTATCTTGACTCAAAAACAAAATGATTCAACATTTGTTCAAAGCATTATCGGAAAAGAACTGCAAGCAGCCAACATCAAGGTTAAGGATCAAGCCTTCCAAAATATTTTCACTCAATATATCGGTGGTGGAGATTCAAGCTCAAGCAGTTCATCAAAAGAATAAAACAGAAAAGGGCCAAGTGCTCTTTTTCTTATGACAAAAATGGTCTATCTGATGGATAAGAGTTTTTTTCTTTCGGAAAAAATGGTATAATAGCAATCAAAACTAGAAAACAAACGGAATTTGGGAAGCAATTGTGTTGTTCTCATTAGATTGGTGATACTATGAAGATTAGTAAAAGGCACCTATTAAATTATTCTATTCTAGTTCCTTACTTACTTTTATCTATTTTGGGCTTGATTGTGGTTTATTCGACAACCAGTGCTATTTTAATTCAAGAAGGCCAAAGTGCACTGCAATTGGTCCGAAGTCAGGGACTATTTTGGATATTTAGTTTGATACTGATTGCCTTGATATATAAGTTGAAACTGAATTTTTTAAGAAACGAACGTCTTCTATTTATCGTTATGTTCGTTGAGCTGATTCTATTAGCCTTGGCTCGGATAATTGGTATTCCTGTCAATGGAGCCTATGGCTGGATTTCTGTAGGACCTTTGACCATTCAGCCAGCCGAATACTTGAAAATTATTATTATTTGGTATCTAGCAAATAAATTTTCCAAACAACAAGAGGATATAGCTATTTATGATTTTCAAGTTTTGACACAGAATCAGTGGCTTCCTCGTTCATTTAATGACTGGCGCTTTGTTCTCTTTGTACTGATTGGGAGCCTTGCTATTTTCCCAGATTTGGGGAATGCTTCTATTTTAGCTTTGGTTGCCTTGATTATGTATACGATTAGTGGTATCGCTTATAGATGGTTTATTGCCTTTTTGGGAATTTTGGTGGGAGTTTCTGCCCTATCCTTATCACTGATTTCTTTTATAGGGGTTGATAAGTTTTCAAAAGTTCCAGTATTTGGTTACGTTGCCAAGCGTTTCAGTGCCTATTTTAATCCCTTTGCCGATTTGGCAGGAGCAGGCCACCAACTTGCAAATTCCTACTTTGCCATGGTAAATGGTGGTTGGTTTGGTCTAGGTTTAGGAAATTCAATTGAAAAACGTGGCTATTTACCAGAGGCCCATACAGATTTTGTATTTTCAATTGTCATCGAAGAATTTGGATTTGTAGGAGCCGGCTTGATTTTAGCACTTGTTTTTTTCCTAATTTTACGAATTATCCTAGTCGGAATTCGTGCTAAGAATCCCTTTAATTCCATGATGGCGATTGGGGTTGGGGGGATGATGTTGATCCAGGTGTTTGTCAATATCGGTGGAATTTCTGGTATTATTCCCTCGACAGGAGTAACCTTTCCTTTCTTATCGCAAGGAGGGAATAGTCTTCTGGTCTTGTCTGTAGCCATCGCCTTTGTCTTAAATATTGATGCAAGTGAAAAGCGTGCTCAATTGTATGAGGAGTTAGAAGCTCACTCCTCAAACTATATGTAGAGCTGATAGTGGAAAGGATTACCTATGTCTCTTCAAAAATTAGAAAACTATAGTAATAAAGCTGTCGTGCAAGAAGAAGTATTGATTTTAACAGAATTGTTAGAAGATATCACTAAAAATATGCTTGCCCCAGAGACTTTTGAAAAAATCATGCAGTTGAAAGAATTGTCAACTCAAGAAGATTATCAAGGCTTGAACCAATTGGTTACTAGTCTGTCAAATGATGAAATGGCTTATATTTCACGCTATTTCTCTATCTTGCCCCTCTTGATTAATATTTCAGAAGATGTGGATTTAGCTTATGAAATCAACCACCAAAATAATATTGATCAAGATTATCTTGGTAAGTTGTCAGCAACAATCAAAATGGTTGCAGAAAAAGAAAATGCGGTTGAAATTCTTGAACACTTGAATGTTGTCCCTGTTTTGACAGCGCATCCAACACAAGTGCAACGTAAGAGTATGTTGGATTTGACTAACCATATCCACACCCTCTTGCGTAAGTATCGTGATGTGAAATTAGGCTTGATTAATAAGGAAAAATGGCATAATGATCTCCGTCGTTACATTGAGATTATCATGCAGACAGATATGATTCGTGAAAAGAAATTGAAAGTAACCAATGAAATCACGAATGTTATGGAATACTACAATAGTTCATTTCTGAAGGCAGTTCCTCATTTGACTGCTGAGTACAAGCGTCTGGCTAAAAAACATGGACTGGAGTTGAAACATCCTAAACCAATTACCATGGGAATGTGGATTGGTGGAGACCGTGATGGGAATCCTTTTGTTACAGCAGATACCTTGAAACAATCTGCTATGACTCAGTGTGAAGTCATCATGAACTACTATGATGAAAAGATTTACCAACTTTATCGTGAATTCTCTCTCTCAACCAGTATTGTCAATGTCAGCAAGCAAGTCAGAGAAATGGCTCGTCAATCTAAGGATAACTCTATTTACCGTGAAAAAGAGCTTTACCGCCGTGCCTTGTTTGATATTCAATCAAAAATCCAAGCAACAAAAACCTATCTGATTGAGGATAAGGAAGTTGGGGCTCGCTATGAAACGGCCAATGATTTTTATAAGGATTTAATTACTATTCGTGATTCCCTCTTGGAAAATAAGGGTGAAGCACTGATTTCTGGTGATTTTGTTGAGTTAATTCAGGCAGTTGAAATTTTTGGTTTCTATTTGGCATCTATTGACATGCGTCAAGATTCTAGTGTTCATGAGGCCTGTGTAGCAGAACTCTTGAAATCAGCAGGTATTCATTCTCATTATAGTGAATTAAGTGAAGAAGAAAAATGCCAGCTTCTTTTGAAAGAATTAGAAGAAGATCCACGTATTCTTTCTGCCACTCACGTTGAAAAATCAGAGTTACTTGAAAAAGAATTAGCAATCTTTAAGGCTGCTCGTAAGTTGAAAGATAAGTTGGGAGATGATGTTATTCGTCAGACTATCATTTCACATGCAACCAGCGTATCAGACATGTTGGAATTGGCTATCTTGCTAAAAGAAGTAGGGTTAGTTGATAAAGAAAGAGCCCGTGTCCAAATTGTTCCTCTTTTTGAAACAATCGAGGACTTGGACCACTCAGAAGAAACCATGAGAGAATATCTTTCTCTTCCTCTTGCTAAGAAATGGATTGCTTCACGTAATAACTACCAAGAAATCATGCTTGGCTACTCTGACAGTAATAAAGATGGTGGCTATCTATCATCATGTTGGACCCTCTACAAAGCTCAACAACAACTGACTGCTATTGGAGATGAATTTGGTGTTAAGGTTACCTTCTTCCATGGCCGTGGTGGTACTGTCGGTCGTGGTGGTGGACCAACCTATGAAGCCATCACATCTCAACCGCTCAAGTCTATCAAGGATCGTATCCGCTTGACGGAGCAGGGTGAAGTAATTGGGAATAAATACGGTAACAAAGACGCAGCTTACTATAACCTTGAAATGCTTGTTTCAGCGGCCATTAACCGTATGATTACGCAGAAGAAGAGCGATACCAACACCTCAAATCGTTATGAAGCCATTATGGATCAAGTGGTGGACCGTAGTTATGATATCTACCGTGATTTGGTCTTTGGTAATGAGCATTTCTATGATTATTTCTTCGAGTCAAGCCCAATCAAGGCTATTTCAAGCTTTAATATTGGTTCTCGTCCAGCCGCTCGTAAGACGATTACTGAAATCGGTGGTTTGCGAGCTATCCCTTGGGTATTCTCATGGTCACAAAGCCGTGTCATGTTCCCTGGCTGGTATGGTGTCGGATCAAGTTTCAAAGAATTTATTGATAAAAATCCAGAAAATATCGCTATCCTACGAGATATGTACCAAAATTGGCCTTTCTTCCAGTCACTTCTTTCAAATGTAGACATGGTCTTGTCAAAATCAAATATGAATATTGCTTTTGAATATGCCAAACTTTGTGAAGATGAAGAAGTAAAAGCAATCTATGAGACTATTCTAAATGAATGGCAAGTTACCAAGGAAGTTATCTTGGCTATCGAAGGTTATGATGAACTCTTGGCTGAAAATCCATATCTAAAAGCAAGTTTGGATTATCGTATGCCTTACTTTAATATTCTCAACTATATCCAGTTGGAGTTGATTAAACGTCAACGCCGAGGAGAATTATCTAGCGATCAAGAAAAATTAATCCATACAACCATCAACGGAATTGCGACAGGATTGCGTAATTCAGGCTGATACCTATCAAGCTTCCTCTTTTCCATAGGGGAAGTTTTTGAATAGTTCAAAAAAATGCTAAAAGAGTCTTGACAAGTAGTTGAAAAATGATATAATTTAACCATTCAGAAAAGTAATCATACAAACTTTTTAGAGAGTCTGTGGTAGCTGAAAACAGATAAGTGATGATGATGAAAATTGGGCTGAATGTTATTTAGAATTTGAAATCATAAAAATTCGGTGAGCACACCTTACAGTGCATCTCGTTATTGCGAGACAGAGCGATAGGGAAATTCCCTATAATTGAGGTGGTACCGCGCATTGACGTCCTCACACAAGTTTTTTGTGTGAGGACTTTTTTGATGGAGGCTAGTATGGAAAGAAAACGATGGCGTCGCTTGTTTATACTCAATGAAAATCAAAGTACAAACTAGGAAGCTAGCCGCAGGCTGCTCAAAACACTGTTTTGAGGTTGTGGATAGAACTGACAGAGTCAGTATCATATACCTACGGCAAGGTTAAGCTGACGTGGTTTGAAGAGATTTTCGAAGAGTATTAGATAAGTGAAGTATTTAAAAGGAATAAAAAAGGAGAAATAGAATGAAAAATAAACGTTTAATTGGAATTATCGCTGCATTAGCAGTCTTAGTAGCAGGAAGCTTGATTTACTCTTCAATGAATAAACCAGAAGCTAAGAATGAGAAGAAAGTTGCCAAAGTTGGTGTTCTTCAGTTTGTGAGCCATCCATCTCTTGACTTGATTTATAAAGGGATTCAAGATGGACTTGCAGAAGAAGGTTATAAAGATGACCAGTTGAAGATTGACTTTATGAACTCAGAAGGTGACCAAAGTAAGGTTGCGACAATGAGTAAACAATTGGTTGCAAATGGGAATGACCTTGTGGTTGGTATTGCAACACCAGCTGCTCAAGGTTTGGCTAGTGCAACAAAAGACCTACCGGTTATCATGGCTGCTATTACAGACCCAATCGGTGCTAACTTGGTCAAAGATTTGAAAAAACCAGGTGGCAACATTACAGGGGTATCTGACCACAATCCAGCTCAACAACAAGTTGAACTCATCAAAGCTTTGACACCAAATGTGAAAACAATCGGAGCTCTTTACTCAAGTAGCGAAGACAATTCAAAAACTCAAGTTGAAGAATTTAAGGCTTATGCTGAAAAAGCAGGTTTGACAGTGGAAACATTTGCAGTTCCTTCAACAAATGAAATTGCTTCAACAGTTAATGTTATGACTAGCAAGGTCGATGCTATCTGGGTTCCAATTGATAACACCATTGCATCAGCTTTTTCAACAGTTGTATCAAGCAACCAATCAGCTAAAAAACCAATCTACCCAAGTGCGACTGCCATGGTAGAAGCAGGTGGTTTGGCATCAGTTGTAGTTGACCAACACGACCTTGGTGTGGCAACTGGTAAAATGATTGCGCAAGTCTTGAAAGGTGCAAAACCAGCTGATACTCCAGTCAATGTCTTTTCAACTGGTAAATCAGTAATTAACAAAAAGTTGGCACAAGAACTAGGTATTACGATTCCTGAATCTGTTCTAAAAGAAGCAGGGCAAGTGATCGAATAATCTGTAATGGAGGAGTTGGGGACATCTCCTCCAATTTTTTACAATAGAAATCATATAGAAAAGGTTAAGAAACAGATGATATTATCTATTATTTCTCAAGGATTTGTCTGGGCTATTTTAGGTCTGGGAATCTTTATGACATTTAGGATTTTGAACTTTCCAGATATGACGACAGAGGGTTCCTTCCCGCTTGGGGGAGCTGTTGCTGTCACTCTGATAACGAAAGGCGTGAATCCCTTTTTAGCAACTCTTATTGCTGTTGGAGCTGGTTGTTTAGCTGGAATGGCAGCAGGACTTCTTTATACAAAAGGGAAGATTCCAACCTTACTCTCAGGGATTTTGGTGATGACTTCTTGTCACTCTATCATGCTCTTGATTATGGGACGTGCGAATTTAGGCTTGCTTGGAACCAAACAAATCCAGGATGCCTTGCCTTTTGATTCGGATTTGAACCAACTCTTTACAGGTCTCATCTTTGTTAGTATTGTTATTGCTCTCATGCTCTTTTTCTTGGACACTAAACTCGGACAGGCCTATATTGCTACAGGTGACAATCCTGATATGGCTAGAAGTTTCGGGATTCATACTGGACGCATGGAGCTTATGGGCTTGGTCTTATCAAATGGTGTGATTGCCCTTGCAGGTGCTCTTATTGCTCAGCAAGAAGGTTATGCCGATGTATCTCGAGGAATCGGGGTTATCGTTGTAGGTCTTGCAAGTTTGATTATTGGAGAAGTTATCTTCAAGAGTTTGAGCTTGGCAGAACGTCTGGTTACCATCGTTGTAGGTTCTATCGCTTACCAATTCTTAGTGTGGGCAGTTATTGCGCTTGGCTTTAATACAAGTTACCTTCGTTTGTACAGCGCCGTGATTTTAGCAGTCTGCCTCATGATTCCAACATTTAAGCAAACAATCTTGAAAGGAACCAAGTTAAGCAAATGACAGCAATTGTAGAATTAAACAATGCAACCAAAGTCGTTAAAAATGGCTTTGATGAAGAAAAGATTATTTTAAACGATGTTTCCTTAGAAATTTTTGAACAGGATTTCATCACGATTTTAGGTGGAAATGGTGCTGGGAAATCAACTCTCTTTAATACTATTGCAGGAACCTTATCACTAACCAGTGGAACCATCCGTATTTTAGGTGAAGATGTTACCAAGTTTTCACCAGAGAAGCGCGCTAAGTATCTGTCTCGTGTCTTCCAAGATCCAAAGATGGGGACAGCTCCTCGTATGACAGTGGCAGAGAATCTCTTGATTGCCAAGTTTCGTGGTGAAAAGCGTGGATTGTTACCACGACGCTTGACGAGCTATAAGGATGAGTTTCAGGCAACCATTGAAAAAGTAGGAAATGGTCTTGAGAAACACTTGAATACACCGATTGAGTTCTTGTCAGGTGGGCAAAGACAGGCTTTGAGTCTCTTGATGGCAACCTTGAAGCGACCTGAATTACTCTTGTTAGATGAGCATACTGCGGCCCTTGATCCAAAGACAAGTGTCGCACTCATGGAGTTGACAGATGAATTTGTCAAGAAAGATCAGCTGACAGCCTTGATGATTACCCACCATATGGAGGATGCGTTGAAGTACGGAAACCGTCTGATTGTCATGAAGGAAGGTCGTATAATTCAAGATCTTAATAATGAAGAAAAAGCTAAGATGAAAATCTCAGACTACTATCAATTGTTTGAATAGATGAACTTTATTTTAATCAAAAAATAGAGAAGAAAAACTTAGAAGCATTAAAGTGTTTCTGAGTTTTTTAACTTTCTTTTCTATCTAGAAAAATAAGGCAAAGATAATTACGGAAAGCGTATGAAATGGTTTACTTTTTTTCAGAAATAAGCTATACTAGTTTACGTGAAACTATGATAAGATGGAGGTATTGTGTATGGTTGACAAACAAGTCATTGAAGAAATCAAAAACAATGCCAACATTGTGGAAGTCATAGGAGATGTGATTTCTTTACAAAAGGCAGGACGGAACTATCTAGGGCTCTGTCCTTTTCATGGTGAAAAAACACCTTCTTTCAACGTTGTAGAGGACAAGCAGTTTTACCACTGTTTTGGTTGTGGTCGCTCGGGTGATGTATTTAAGTTCATTGAGGAGTACCAGGGTGTTCCCTTTATGGAAGCTGTCCAAATCTTAGGTCAGCGTGTTGGAATTGAGGTTGAAAAACCGCTTTATAGTGAACAAAAGCCAGTTTCGCCTCACCAAGCTCTTTATGATATGCACGAAGATGCAGCAAAATTTTACCATGCTATTCTCATGACAACGACTATGGGGGAAGAGGCCAGAAACTACCTCTATCAGCGCGGTTTGACAGATGAAGTGCTCAAACATTTTCGGATTGGTTTAGCACCTCCAGAACGAAACTATCTCTATCAACGTTTGTCTGGCCAGTATCGTGAAGAGGATTTTCTAGATTCAGGACTGTTTTATCTTTCAGATGCCAATCAATTTGTAGACACCTTTCACAATCGCATTATGTTTCCCTTAACAAATGACCAAGGAAAGGTTATTGCCTTCTCAGGTCGTATCTGGCAGAAAACGGATTCACAAACTTCTAAGTATAAAAATAGCCGATCGACTGCAATTTTTAACAAAAGTTACGAATTATATCATATGGATAGGGCAAAAAAATCTTCTGGTAAAACCAGTGAGATTTACCTGATGGAAGGATTCATGGATGTCATTGCAGCCTATCGGACTGGAATCGAAAACGCTGTGGCATCCATGGGAACGGCCTTGAGTCGTGAGCATGTTGAGCATCTGAAAAGGCTAACTAAGAAGTTGGTTCTTGTTTACGATGGCGATAAGGCTGGGCAAGCTGCGACATTGAAAGCGCTGGACGAAATTGGTGATATGCCTGTGCAAATCGTCAGCATGCCTGATAACTTGGATCCAGATGAATATCTACAAAAAAATGGTCCAGAAGACTTGGCCTATCTATTAACGAAAACTCGTATTAGTCCGATTGAGTTCTACATTCACCAGTATAAGCCTGAAAATAGTGAAAATTTGCAGGCTCAGATTGAGTTTATTGAAAAAATAGCTCCCTTGATTGTTCAAGAAAAGTCTATCACTGCTCAAAACAGCTATATTCATATTTTAGCTGACAGTCTGGCATCCTTTGATTATGCCCAGATTGAGCAGATTGTTAATGAAAGCCGTCAGGCACAAAGGCAGAATCGCATGGAAGGAATTTCCAGACCGACGCAAATCACTATGCCTGTTACCAAGCAGTTATCGGCTATTATGAGGGCAGAAGCCCATCTACTTTATCGAATGATGGAATCTCCCCTTATTTTGAATGATTACCGTTTGCGAGAAGACTTTTCATTTGATACACCTGAATTTCAGGTTTTATATGACTTGCTTGGCCAGTATGGAAATCTTCCTCCAGAAGTTCTAGCAGAACAGACAGAGGAAGTTGAAAGAGCTTGGTACCAAGTTTTAGCTCAGGATTTACCTGCTGAGATGTCACCTCAGGAACTTAGTGAAGTAGAAATGACTCGAAACAAGGCTCTCTTGAATCAGGATAATATGAGAATCAAAAAGAAGGTGCAGGAAGCTAGCCATGTAGGAGATATCGACACAGCCTTAGAAGAATTGGAACGTTTAATTTCCCAAAAGAGAAGAATGGAGTAATAATGGCAACAAAACAAAAAGAAGTAACAACATTTGACGTACAAGTAGCAGAATTTATCCGTAATCATAAGCAAAAAGGGACAGCAACAGATGATGAAATCAATGCTAGTCTGGTGATTCCTTTTACCTTGGATGCTGATGGGATTGAAGACCTCTTGCAACGAATTCAGGACGCAGGGATTTCTATCACAGATAACGAAGGAAATCCGAGTGCGCGTGTTCTTAGCACTGAAGAAGAACCAGAACTCAGCGATGAGGACTTGATTGGTTCAACTTCTGCAAAGGTTAATGACCCTGTCCGTATGTACTTGAAAGAAATTGGGGTCGTTCCTCTCTTGACCAATGAAGAGGAAAAAGAATTAGCACTAGCAGTGGAAGCTGGCGATATCGAAGCCAAACAACGTCTTGCGGAAGCCAACCTTCGTTTGGTTGTTTCTATTGCTAAACGCTATGTCGGCCGTGGTATGCAGTTCCTTGACTTGATTCAAGAAGGGAACATGGGCTTGATGAAGGCGGTTGACAAGTTTGACTATTCTAAAGGATTTAAGTTCTCAACTTACGCAACTTGGTGGATTCGTCAGGCAATCACTCGTGCTATTGCGGATCAAGCTCGTACCATTCGTATCCCAGTTCACATGGTTGAAACCATCAATAAATTGGTTCGTGAACAGCGTAATCTCCTTCAAGAATTGGGACAAGATCCAACACCAGAACAAATCGCTGAACGTATGGATATGACACCTGATAAGGTTCGTGAAATCTTGAAGATTGCTCAAGAACCGGTATCCCTTGAAACTCCAATCGGTGAAGAGGATGATAGTCACCTTGGGGACTTTATCGAAGATGAAGTGATTGAAAATCCAGTGGATTATACAACTCGTATCGTCTTGCGTGAGCAGTTGGATGAGGTCTTGGATACTCTTACAGACCGTGAAGAAAATGTTTTGCGTCTACGTTTTGGGTTAGATGATGGGAAAATGCGCACTCTTGAAGATGTGGGGAAAGTCTTTAACGTAACTCGTGAGCGTATCCGTCAGATTGAAGCAAAGGCTTTGAGAAAACTACGCCAACCAAGTCGTAGCAAACCGCTTCGTGATTTTATTGAAGACTAAGAGTGAGGATGAATATGGCTTATACAGAAGAACAAATTGAAAATATCAAAACACGGATTTTAACAGCCTTGGAAGAAGTTATCGACCCTGAGTTGGGAATCGATATTGTCAATCTTGGTTTAATCTATGAGATTCGTTTTGACGGCGACACAGGACAAACAGAGATTGATATGACTTTGACAACCATGGGTTGTCCCCTAGCAGACCTTTTGACGGACCAGATTTATGATGCCATGACAGAGGTGCCAGAAGTAACGGATACTGAGGTCAAATTAGTTTGGTATCCAGCCTGGACAGTTGAAAAAATGAGTCGCTATGCACGCATTGCCCTAGGTATTAAGTAAACATATAAAAGCATGTGAGAGATTATTGGAAAAGCGAGGAAATTTCCCCCTCTTTTCCTCTAGTCTCTCCTTTCTTTTGCTGATTTTATTCAAAGAAAATGATATAATAGTAGTTATGGAAAAAAAGAAATTACGCATCAATATGTTGAGTTCAAGTGAGAAAGTAGCAGGGCAAGGAGTTTCGGGCGCTTACCGTGAATTAGTTCGTCTTCTTCACCGAGATGCAAAGGATCAATTGATTGTTACAGAAAATCTTCCAATAGAGGCAGATGTGACTCACTTTCATACAATTGATTTTCCCTATTATTTATCAACATTTCAAAAGAAACGCTCAGGAAGGAAAATTGGCTATGTGCATTTCTTACCTGATACACTTGAGGGAAGTTTGAAAATTCCATTTTTCTTAAAGGGAATTGTGAAACGCTATGTATTTTCTTTTTACAATCGGATGGAGCACTTGGTTGTTGTTAATCCTATGTTTATCGAGGATTTGGTCGCAGCTGGTATTCCACGTGAAAAAGTGACTTATATTCCTAACTTTGTAAACAAGGAAAAATGGCATCCTCTTCCACAGGAAGAGGTAGCGAGACTGCGTACAGAGCTAGGTCTTAGTGACAATCAGTTTATCGTAGTAGGTGCTGGTCAAGTTCAGAAGCGCAAAGGGATTGACGATTTTATCCGTCTGGCTGAGGAATTGCCGCAGATTACCTTTATCTGGGCTGGTGGTTTCTCTTTTGGTGGCATGACAGATGGTTATGAACGCTATAAGAAAATTATGGAGAATCCCCCTAAAAATTTGATTTTTCCAGGTATTGTATCGCCAGAGCGGATGCGCGAGTTGTATGCCCTAGCGGATCTTTTCTTGCTTCCTAGTTACAATGAGCTCTTTCCGATGACGATTTTAGAGGCTGCTAGTTGTGAAGCTCCTATTATGTTACGTGATTTGGATCTTTATAAGGTGATTTTGGAGGGAAATTATCGGGCGACAGCAGATAGAGAAGAGATGAAAGAAGCTATTCTGGAATATCAAGTGAATCCTGCTGCCTTAAAAGACCTCAAAGAAAAGGCTAAGAATATTTCCAGAGAATATTCAGAAGAGCATCTGTTACAAATCTGGTTGGACTTTTATGAGAAACAAGCCGCTTTAGGGAGAAAGTAAAAAGTGAGGTAATCTATGCGAATTGGTTTATTTACAGATACCTATTTTCCTCAGGTTTCAGGTGTTGCGACCAGTATTCGAACCTTGAAAACCGAACTTGAAAAACAGGGACATGCTGTTTTTATCTTTACGACGACAGATAAGGATGTCAATCGTTATGAAGATTGGCAAATTATCCGCATTCCAAGTGTTCCCTTCTTTGCTTTTAAAGATCGCCGCTTTGCCTATCGAGGCTTCAGCAAAGCACTGGAAATTGCTAAACAATATCAGCTGGATATTATTCATACCCAGACAGAATTTTCTCTTGGCTTGTTGGGGATTTGGATTGCGCGTGAATTGAAGATTCCAGTCATCCATACCTATCACACTCAATACGAAGACTATGTCCACTATATTGCTAAGGGGATGTTGATTCGTCCGAGTATGGTCAAGTACTTGGTTAGAGGTTTCTTGCATGATGTAGATGGGGTTATTTGCCCGAGTGAGATTGTCCGTGACTTGTTATCTGACTATAAGGTCAAGGTGGAAAAACGGGTCATTCCAACTGGGATTGAATTAGCTAAGTTTGAGCGTCCGGAAATCAAGCAGGAAAATTTGACAGAACTGCGTACTAAACTAGGGATTCAAGATGATGAAAAGATGTTGCTTAGTCTTTCCAGAATTTCCTATGAAAAAAATATTCAAGCAGTATTAGCAGCCTTTGCAGAAGTTCTGAAAGAAGAAGACAAGGTTAAACTGGTGGTAGCTGGGGATGGTCCTTATCTGGATGACCTCAAAGAGCAAGCCCAGAAACTAGAGATTCAAGACTCTGTTGTCTTTACAGGGATGATTGCTCCTAGTGAGACAGCTCTTTACTATAAGGCGGCGGATTTCTTCATCTCGGCATCGACAAGTGAAACCCAAGGCTTGACCTACTTGGAAAGCTTAGCCAGTGGAACACCTGTCATTGCTCATGGAAATCCTTATCTGGACAATCTGATCAGTGATAAAATGTTTGGAACCTTGTATTACGGTGAACATGATTTGGCTGGAGCTATTCTGGAGGCCCTGATTGCAACACCAGACATGAATGAGCATACTTTATCAGAGAAGTTGTACGAGATTTCAGCTGAAAACTTTGGGAAACGAGTGCATGAGTTTTATCTGGATGCCATTATTTCAAATAACTTCCAGAAAGATTTAGCCAAAGATGATACGGTCAGCCAGCGTATCTTTAAGACAGTTTTGTATTTACCGCAAAAGGTGGTTGCTGTGCCCGTAAAAGGCTCTAGACGTATGCTGAAGGCTTCAAAAGCACAGTTAATCAGCATAAGAGATTATTGGAAAGACCATGAAGAATAGAAAGAGGAACAGTATGAAAAAACAATTAATGAGAAGCGGTCGTGATAAAAAGATTGCTGGTGTTTGTGCTTGGGTAGCCCATTATTTTGATATGGATCCTACTATTGTTCGCGTAATATGGGGTGTTCTTGCTTTTGGTTATGGAGCAGGAGTTGTAGCTTATATCATTTTATGGATTATCGCACCGGTATCAACTGACTATTGAAAACTAGCTCAATTCATGCTAAGATAATAGAAAATAGAATGTAACGAAGGAGATAAAAATGGCATTTGGAGATAATGGAAATCGTAAAAAAACTATGTTTGAGAAAATAACCTTGTTTATCGTGATTATCATGCTAGTAGCAAGTTTATTGGGAATTTTTGCAACTGCTATTGGTGCCCTCAGTAATCTATAAAATAGATTCAAGAAAATTTTGTGACTGGGATTTCCCAGCCCTTTTTTAAAGTGAGAAGAAAAAATGAGTATGTTTTTAGATACAGCCAAGATTAAGGTCAAGGCTGGTAATGGTGGTGATGGCATGGTTGCCTTTCGCCGTGAAAAATATGTCCCTAATGGCGGTCCTTGGGGCGGTGATGGTGGTCGTGGAGGTAATGTAGTCTTCGTTGTAGACGAAGGTTTGCGTACTTTGATGGATTTCCGCTACAATCGTCATTTCAAGGCTGATTCTGGTGAAAAAGGGATGACCAAAGGGATGCATGGTCGTGGAGCTGAGGACCTTAGAGTTCGAGTACCACAAGGTACGACTGTTCGTGATGCAGAGACTGGCAAGGTTTTGACAGATTTGATTGAACATGGTCAAGAATTTATCGTTGCCCACGGTGGTCGTGGTGGACGTGGAAATATTCGTTTCGCAACACCAAAAAATCCTGCACCGGAAATCTCTGAAAATGGAGAACCAGGTCAGGAACGTGAGTTACAATTGGAACTAAAAATCTTGGCAGATGTCGGTTTAGTAGGTTTCCCATCTGTAGGGAAATCAACACTTTTAAGTGTTATCACATCTGCTAAACCTAAAATTGGTGCCTACCACTTTACGACCATTGTGCCAAATCTAGGTATGGTTCGCACCCAATCAGGTGAATCCTTTGCAGTAGCTGATTTACCAGGTTTGATTGAAGGGGCTAGTCAAGGTGTTGGTTTGGGAACTCAGTTCCTCCGTCACATTGAGCGTACCCGTATCATCCTTCATATTATTGATATGTCAGCTAGCGAAGGCCGTGATCCTTATGAGGATTATCTTGCCATCAATAAAGAGCTGGAGTCGTATAATCTTCGTCTCATGGAGCGTCCACAGATTATTGTAGCCAATAAGATGGATATGCCTGAGAGTCAGGAAAATCTTGAAGAATTTAAGAAAAAATTGGCTGAAAACTATGATGAATTTGAAGAGTTACCAGCTATCTTCCCAATTTCCGGATTGACCAAGCAAGGTTTGGCTACGCTTTTGGATGCTACAGCTGAATTGTTAGACAAGACACCAGAATTCTTGCTCTACGACGAGTCAGATATGGAAGAAGAAGCATACTACGGCTTTGACGAGGAAGAAAAAGCCTTTGAAATTAGTCGTGATGACGATGCAACATGGGTGCTTTCTGGTGAAAAACTGATGAAACTCTTTAATATGACCAACTTTGATCGTGACGAATCAGTCATGAAATTTGCTCGCCAGCTTCGTGGTATGGGGGTTGATGAAGCCCTTCGTGCGCGTGGTGCTAAAGATGGTGACTTGGTCCGAATTGGTAAATTTGAGTTTGAATTTGTAGACTAGGAGACTGGTATGGGAGATAAACCGATATCTTTCCGAGATGCGGATGGAAATTTCGTTTCCGCTGCAGATGTTTGGAATGAAAAGAAATTGGAAGAACTATTTAATCGTCTCAATCCAAATCGTGCCTTGAGATTGGCACGAACTAAAAAGGAAAATCCATCTTAAATACGTAAGATAAAACTCTAATTATCAGTCAAGTTAACTGTAACAAATAGAAGATAAGATCGAGAAAGGGCCAAAATTCGTCCTTTCTTTTTATTTATAAAGTATAATATATTAAAATAAAATATAAACAAATAGACTAGGGAATTCAAATCAAATTTCTAACAAGGCTTTATAAATTGTGTTGTCCTATTCTAGCTTCAAGACACTGTATTTTTTCTATTAAAAAGAATTTTTTTACAAAAATGGTTGGTTATTTAGTTTATTTATGCTATAATAGGAGCAATTATTTTTAGGAGGTGTCAGTATGTCTTATTTGTTTGAGATATTACCGAGTTTACTGAATGGTGCGAGCACGACTGTACAGGTCTTTGCACTGGTCTTGCTATTTTCGATTCCTTTGGGCGTTTTGATTGCCTTTGCCTTGCAAGTCCATTGGAAGCCCCTCCATTATCTGATTAACATTTACATCTGGATTATGCGGGGAACCCCCTTACTCTTGCAACTGATTTTTATTTATTATGTGCTCCCAAGTATTGGGATTCGTTTGGACCGTCTTCCTGCGGCTATCATTGCCTTTGTTCTCAATTATGCGGCTTACTTTGCTGAAATCTTCCGTGGTGGGATTGAGACTATCCCTAAAGGTCAATATGAGGCTGCTAAGGTCTTGAAGTTCAGTCCCTTTGCCACAGTTCGCTATATTATCTTGCCCCAAGTGACCAAGATTGTTCTTCCTAGCGTATTTAACGAAGTCATGAGTTTGGTCAAGGATACTTCTCTGGTTTATGCTCTAGGAATTTCAGATCTTATCTTGGCTAGTCGAACAGCTGCCAACCGTGATGCTAGTCTGGTTCCTATGTTCTTGGCAGGTGCTATTTACTTGATTTTGATTGGGATTGTGACCATTCTTGCCAAAAAAGTTGAGAAGAAGTACAGTTACTATAGATAGGAGGCTACCATGTTAGAATTACGAAATATCAATAAGGGATTTGGTGAAAAGCAAATTTTATCTAATTTCAGTCTAAAAATTCCTGAAAAGCAAATCCTGGCTATCGTTGGGCCTTCTGGTGGAGGTAAGACAACTCTCTTACGTATGCTTGCAGGTCTTGAAACCATTGATTTAGGGCAAATCTTTTATAATGGAGAACCTTTAGAATTGGATGAACTGGAGAAGCGCAATCTACTGGGATTTGTATTCCAAGATTTTCAACTGTTCCCTCATTTATCAGTTCTGGACAATTTGACCTTATCTCCTGTAAAAACCATGGGAATGAAGCAGGAGGATGCTGAGAAGAAGGCGCGTGGTCTTTTGGAACAATTAGGACTGGCAGGACATGCAGATGCCTATCCATTCTCACTATCAGGTGGGCAAAAGCAGCGGGTGGCTTTGGCGCGTGCTATGATGATTGACCCAGAAATCATTGGTTACGATGAACCAACTTCGGCACTAGATCCAGAATTGCGCTTGGAAGTGGAAAAACTGATCTTGCAAAATAGGGAACTTGGGATGACGCAGATTGTGGTTACCCACGATTTACAATTCGCTGAAAATATCGCAGATCAGATTCTCAAGGTTGAGCCCAAGTAGGAGGTGCCGATGACTAATAAGAAAATTGCTTTAGTATTGGTTTCGTTCCTGACTCTCTTTTTAACGGCTTGTACTCAGAAGGCTAGCGATCCAAAGCAGGATAACTGGGATAAGTATCAAGAGCAAGGCAGTATAACCATTGGTTTTGACAATACCTTTGTACCCATGGGATTTGAAGAAAAGAATGGCCAATATACGGGCTTTGATATCGACTTAGCACAAGCTGTCTCTGAAAAATTAGGTTTTAAGGTGCAATTTCAGCCAATCGACTGGGATATGAAGGAGACGGAACTGCAAAATGGAACCATAGATACCATCTGGAATGGCTATTCTGCGACTGATGAACGCCGAGAGAAGGTTGCCTTTAGCATTCCATATATGGAAAATCAGCAAGTTCTGGTTGCCAAGAAAAGCCAGCAAATTCGTTCAGTAGAGGATATGAAGGATAAGACCTTGGGAGCCCAAGCCGGATCCTCTGGTTATTTAGACTTTGAAGCCCAGCCAGATTTACTGAAAAATCGTGTTAAAGATCAGAAGGCCAATCAATACCAGAGTTTCAATGAAGCCTTGATTGATTTAAAGAATGATCGGATTGATGCCTTGTTGATTGACCGAGTGTATGCTAATTACTACCTCCAGTCTGAGGGGATATTAAATGACTATAATGTCTTTTCAGCTGGATTTGAAAGTGAATCTTTTGCAGTCGGAGTTAGACCAGCTGACAAAAGATTATTAACAGCATTAAACCAAGCCTTTATCGAACTATACCAAGAAGGAAAGTTCCAAGAAATCAGCCAAAAATGGTTTGGAGAAGATGTAGCAACTACAGAAGTAAAAGAAGGACTGTAAGATAAAATAGTGGCTGAGACTGCGTTTTGATTAATAAAACGTAGTTTTTTTCATCAAAAAAATCCTCTGACAAGAGCCAGAGGATAAGAGCTTATACTCAATGAAAATCAAAGAGCAAACTAGGAAGCTAGCCGCAGGCTGTACTTGAGTACAGCAAGGCAACGCTGACGTGGTTTGAAGAGATTTTCGAAGAGTATTATTTCATTGTTGGGAAGAGCAATACATCACGGATAGTAGTTGTATCAGTGAGAAGCATGCAGAGACGGTCGATACCGATTCCCAAACCACCTGTTGGTGGCATACCGTATTCAAGAGCTTCAATGTAGTCGTAGTCGATACCTGTAGCTTCATCATCACCAAGTTCTTTAGCTTTAGCTTGGGCTTCGAAACGGCTAAGTTGGTCGATTGGATCGTTGAGCTCAGTAAAGGCATTACCGTACTCCTTAGTCATGATGAAGAGTTCGAAACGGTCAGTAAAGCGTTGGTCTTCAGGATTCTTCTTAGCAAGTGGAGATACAGCTACTGGATGTCCATAGACAAAGGTTGGTTGGATCAAGGTTTCTTCAACAAACTCTTCAAAGAAGGCATTGATAATGTGGCCAACTTCAGTGTAGTGTTTCTCAACTGGAACTTTCTTCTCAGCAGCGATAGCTTTGGCTTCCTCGAAAGTCATGTCTTGCCAGAAATCTACACCAGTAATTTCCTTAATAGCATCAACCATGTGAACACGTTTGAATGGTTCGTTGATCTTGATCTCAGTTCCTTGGTAGTTGACTGGGCCATCACCTTTAACTGATTTAGCAGCGTGTTGGATAATTCCTTCAGTTAAGTCCATGATGTCTTGGAAGTCTGCATAAGCTTGGTAGACTTCGATAGAAGTAAATTCAGGGTTGTGAGTAGCATCCATTCCTTCGTTACGGAAGATACGGCCAATTTCATAGACACGTTCCATACCACCCACGATAAGGCGTTTCAAGTGAAGCTCAGTTGCGATACGAAGCACCATGTCAATGTTTTGGGCATTGTGGTGAGTGATAAATGGACGGGCAGAAGCACCACCGGCTTCATTATGAAGCACAGGTGTTTCCACTTCAAGGAAACCTTTTTGGTCAAGATAACGACGGATTTCAGAGATGATTTTTGAACGAGTGACAAAGCGCTCAAAACTTTCACGGTTAGAAATTAAGTCAAGGTAACGTTTACGGTAAATTGTTTCAACGTCTGTCAAACCGTGGAATTTCTCAGGGAGTGGGCGAAGTGCTTTAGACAAATGAGTGATGTGAGTAGCTTTGATAGAGAGTTCTCCCATATCTGTACGCATCACTTCACCTTCGACACCAAGGAAGTCACCAAGGTCTGCTTTTTTGAAGATTTCATAGTTTTCTTCACCGACAGCATCCTTACGAACGTAGATTTGGATCTGCCCTTCGCGGTCTTGAAGGTGGGCAAAACCTACTTTACCTTTACCACGTTTAGTTACCAAGCGTCCTGCGATAGTTGCTGTTTCATTTTTATCATGTAATTGTTCTTTATCGAGGTCAGCAAATTTATCTTTTAATTCTTGTGAATTTGCAGTGCGTTCAAAGCGTTTTCCGAAAGGATCGATTCCTTGTTCACGGAGCGCAGCCATTTTTTCACGGCGAACGATCTGCTGGTCATTTAGTTCTTCCATATGTTCTGTTGACATGGGATCCTCCTAGTTTTACTCAAAATTGAATACGATGAGTCATTTTTTGCGATACTTCCATTTTATCATAAATAAGCAAGAAATTCACGGATAATCTTTCAAAACTAAAAAGAACTTGACGCTATAATCAAGTTCTGTTATTGATAGGAAGTATCATTCCAAGTATCGAGAGTAAATGTTTCAAAATCATGGGTTTCTAGAATGGTTAGGCTGGCATTTGCTAGACCGCCATCTTTACGAAGAAGTGGTTCTTTATAACCTATAAGAGTACGAAGACTGGCAGTAAGATTGGCGCCATGACCGACAATTAGAATACGCTCAGCAGGACTATCTTTTAATGATTTGATAAATTGGATGGTCCGTTGTGTTGTGCTATAGAGGGATTCGGCGCCAAACATTTGAGTGTCAAATTGAGCAAGATTAGATCGGAAAGCCTGGATTTGTTGTGGGTAAATAGCTTCCAAGGTTGCGATTTTCAAACCTTCTAATTTCCCCAGTTGCCATTCACGAAGATTAGAAACACTTTCTAAAGGACAGGGGCTCTGGAGTTGACTTTGGATAATTTCAGCAGATTTGACCGCTCGAGGTAAATCACTTGAATATATCTGATCAAAAGGAATTTCCTTGAGATACTGGCCTAGTCGTTTTAGGGTGTCAATGGATTCAGGAAGAAGGGGAGAGTCTCCACTAGCACCTTGAAAACGACCTTCTTGGTTCCAGACAGTACGGCCGTGGCGGACAAAGTAGAGTTTCATTACTTGCTGTCCTCCAAAATATCTGCAAAGTCAGCTTTTACAAAGCTAGCTAAGTCTTGGGGAGAGACTATAATGCTGTGACCAACTTCCCCAGCGGAGACAATCATTTGATCCAAGTCTAGAGCAATTTTATCGATAAAAATGGGATAATTGTGTTTCTGACGAATTCCGACAGGATTATTGGCTCCATGAATATAACCTGTTGTCTTTTCCAAGTCCTTTTGTGGAATCATGCTCACTTTTTTATTGCCAGAAATTTTGGCTAGTTTCTTTTCAGACAAGTGTTGGGTGATAGGTACAATTCCAATAATTGGTCCTGTTTTATCTCCCAAAAGAGCCAAGGTTTTGAAAATCTGATCTCGTTCATAATCTTGAGGAAGCTCTCCTTCCAGGGCATTGATTTGAATCCCCTGATGTGGGATACCTGCTTTAGACAGGATTTGTTCCACCAATGTTTTTTTGATTTTAACTTTTTTTGCCATTATTTATACTTATCCTCCAATTGGCTCATCCAAATACCAAGCCAGATTCCCAGTGCAAAGAAGAAGGCGATGATGACATACCCAACAAGAGAAAGGCCAGTGTATTGGATACTTTCAGCGTTTCCTGCATTTGGAATCAAGATCAAAAGAGTACTTGATAAGACGATACCGATGATGAAATGATAGACGCGTGAGTGGTAGTTGTTTAAGGCATAATCCATCAATTTTGAAAAAATGATGAGAGTTGCACCTGCCCCGATTCCAATCGGGAAGAAGGTTCCCAAGAGGTCAAAGGTTTTAAAGCCAGTCAACATGGGAGCATAGAGGCCTAAAATCAAAAGTAGATTTGATGGGCTGAGGCCAGGAACCAATACACCAAGGGCCAATAGTGCGCCTGCTAGGACGAAGTTAAGAAAGCTGGCGCTTAAGGTTCCAACGACAAAATTTAAGGCATAGAGTCCTAGTCCAGAAATGATAAAGGTTGCCCAAAACCAAGCTAAATCAATCTTGTCTCGGTTAGATTCTCGAGTTGATTCTTTGAGAAGGCTAGGAACAGTACCAATGATAGCCCCCGCAAAGCTCCATAAGACAAAGACCTGATAATTTTCAAGCAGGTATTCAATCGGGTAGGAAAATAATCCGATTCCCAGAAGCATACCGATGGCAACTGGAATAAAGTACAAAACATTTTCTTTAAAGTCTTTAAAGGGGTGGGCCAGAAAGCCAATCATCCGTTCATAAATTCCTAAGATTGCTGCTAGAACCCCTCCGGAAATTCCCGGTAGAATAAATCCAAGAGCAATCACAATCCCTTTAATAAGACGTGCTAACCATGAGAGCATATTTTTCCTCCAACTATTTCTATTTCAAAAAATCCTTACTATATTGTATCACAATCAAACACAAAAAGAAAAAGCAAATGATAAACAAATGCTTTTAAGGTTTTAAAAAGAGTTTTCTAAAGGTTTCTTCTTTATTTTTTAAAGAAGAGATTACGTTGATATCTAAATCGTGGTCAAAGCCAGCAATTTTTCCTTTAGATGTGTATTGGTGAATATCATAATCTAAGTCCGTATTAGGTTTGCTTTCGAAAAATCCGGTATTTGAACCATAGGAAGGAATCCAAACAGAGGTAAATTTGCCTGTATCAATACTGTGTTCTTCCATGAAGTAGACACCAACGTAGATTCCGATGTTTTTAGCACCAAGTGATTCTAGCTTTGCTCGAAAGGCTTCAACACCCTCGTTCATATTGGACATGGTTTTTTCTTCCACGTCTAGCCAATAGTAACTAGGGCTGTATGGTGAAGAGGCGTTATAAAAAACTTCAGCGGCTTTTTCCATTTCTTGGACACTTTTTCCAGCTAAATAAGCATAGACACCAACTGGGACATTTCGTTTTTGAAACTCTGTGATATGGGTTTTAAAGGCCTTATCTATCCCATTAACAAAGGCAGCATCGTTCTCTTTGGACGTTTGAGCGCCACTATGGACGCGAACAATAGCTCCAGAAATGTTTTGGGACAGAGTATCGTAATTAATTTCCTCAGGACGCTGCCAACCAGAAACATCAATTACCGGTTTATCTATATTGTGTAGCGCTTGTGTTTCTACTTGCGCGATATTTGACTTTGTTTTTACAGGATGGTCCTCAAAACGAGGGCGATTCAGGATTAAAATGAAAATCATAATCCCAAAAAAACCAAATAAAATAAGCGGATTAATTTTCTTTCTCATATCTCATAATTTTACCTTAAAAATGAAAAAAAATCAAAAAAAATACTCAAAAAATAGGTTAAGGAAAGGACTTTGGAGCATTTTCTCATTCAAGGGCGCGGAATGATTTGAAATATGGTATAATAAAAGGGAATTTCTAGAGAAAAGAGAAGATTATGTCAAATTATGCCATTATTTTAGCAGCGGGTAAAGGGACTCGCATGAAATCTGATTTGCCAAAAGTTTTGCACAAGGTTGCGGGTATTTCTATGTTGGAACATGTTTTCCGTAGTGTGGGAGCTATCCAACCTGAAAAGACAGTCACAGTTGTCGGACACAAGGCGGAATTGGTTGAAGAGGTCTTGGCTGGACAGACAGAATTTGTGACTCAATCTGAACAGTTAGGGACTGGGCATGCAGTTATGATGACAGAGCCTATCCTAGAAGGTTTGTCAGGTCACACCTTGGTCATTGCAGGGGATACTCCTTTAATCACAGGTGAAAGCTTGAAAAACTTGATTGATTTCCACATCAATCATAAAAATGTGGCGACTATCTTGACTGCTGAAACAGATAATCCTTTTGGTTATGGACGAATTGTGCGTAATGACAATGCTGAAGTTCTTCGCATTGTTGAGCAGAAGGATGCTACAGATTTTGAAAAGCAAATCAAGGAAATCAACACTGGAACTTACGTCTTTGATAACGAGCGTTTATTTGAGGCTTTGAAAAATATCAATACCAATAATGCTCAAGGCGAATACTATATTACAGATGTCATTGGCATTTTCCGTGAAGCTGGTGAAAAAGTTGGTGCTTATACTCTGAAAGATTTTGATGAAAGTCTCGGGGTAAATGACCGTGTGGCACTTGCGACAGCTGAGTCAGTTATGCGTCGTCGCATCAATCACCAACACATGGTCAACGGTGTTAGCTTTGTCAATCCAGAAGCAACTTATATCGATATTGATGTTGAGATTGCTCCGGAAGTTCAAATCGAAGCCAATGTAACCTTGAAAGGGCAAACGAAAATTGGTGCTGAGACTGTTTTGACAAATGGAACTTATGTAGTGGATAGCACTATCGGAGCAGGAGCTGTTATTACCAATTCTATGATTGAAGAAAGTAGTGTTGCTGACGGAGTGACAGTCGGACCTTATGCCCACATTCGTCCAGGTTCAAGTCTGGGTGCCCAAGTTCATATTGGTAACTTTGTTGAGGTGAAAGGTTCTTCAATCGGCGAGAATACCAAGGCTGGTCATTTGACTTATATCGGAAACTGTGAAGTGGGTAGCAAGGTTAATTTTGGTGCAGGAACCATTACAGTCAACTATGACGGCAAAAACAAATACAAGACAGTCATTGGAAACAATGTCTTTGTTGGTTCAAATTCAACCATTATTGCGCCAGTTGAGTTAGGTGATAATTCCCTCGTTGGTGCTGGTTCAACTATTACTAAAGATGTTCCAGCAGATGCTATTGCTATTGGTCGCGGTCGTCAGGTCAACAAAGATGAATATGCAACACGTCTTCCTCATCATCCTAATAATCAGTAGGAGCCTATCATGGAATTTGAAGAAAAAACGCTTAGCCGAAAAGAAATCTATCAAGGTCCAATTTTTAAACTGGTTCAAGATCAGGTTAAATTACCAGAAGGTAAGGGAACTGCACAGCGGGATTTGATTTTCCACAATGGAGCTGTCTGTGTTTTGGCTGTAACGGATGAACAAAAACTCATCTTGGTCAAGCAGTACCGTAAAGCCATCGAGGCTGTCTCTTACGAAATTCCAGCCGGAAAGTTGGAAGTAGGAGAAAATACAGACCCTGTCGCAGCAGCCCTGCGTGAATTAGAGGAAGAAGCAGCCTATACAGGGAAATTAGAACTCTTGTACGATTTTTACTCAGCCATTGGCTTTTGTAATGAAAAGTTAAAACTATACCTAGCAAGCGATTTGACGAAAGTGGAAAATCCGCGTCCGCAGGATGAAGATGAAACCTTGGAAGTTCTTGAAGTGAGCTTAGAAGAAGCCAAGGAATTGATCCAATCAGGTCATATTTGTGATGCCAAGACAATTATGGCTGTTCAGTATTGGGAATTGCACAAAAAATAGAGGAGGTTAGTATGGGTAAACCTTTATTAACGGATGAAATGATTGAAAGAGCTAATAGAGGCGAAAAAATTTCAGGTCCCCCTTTGCTAGATGATGAGGAGACTAAGGTTTTACCAACCTCTTCTTCCCGTTTTGGTTATGCCAATCCTAAGGGACATAGCTTTAGCCAAGAAACCTTGAAGATTCAGGTCGAACCGTCTATTCATAAAAGCCGTCGCATTGAAAATACCAAGAGAAATGTCTTCAATTCTAAACTGAATAAAATCTTATTTGCAGTCATCTTTCTCTTAATTTTGCTTGTCTTAGCAATGAAACTTTTGTAATAGAAAAGGAATTGAAATGAAAATAGGAATTATTGCGGCTATGCCAGAAGAACTGGCGTATCTGGTCCAGCATTTAGACAATGCCCAGGAGCAAGTTGTTTTAGGCAATACCTATCACACAGGAACTATTGCCTCTCATGAAGTCGTTCTTGTAGAAAGTGGAATTGGTAAGGTCATGTCTGCTATGAGTGTAGCGATTTTGGCTGATCATTTTCAAGTGGATGCTTTGATTAACACAGGATCAGCTGGGGCAGTAGCAGAGGGGATTGCTGTTGGGGATGTTGTGATTGCTAACAAATTAGCCTATCATGATGTGGATGTCACAGCTTTTGGCTATGCTTATGGACAAATGGCGCAACAACCGCTTTATTTCGAATCAGATAAAACTTTTGTTGCTAAAATCCAAGAGAGTTTATCTCAATTGGATCAGAACTGGCATCTTGGTTTGATTGCTACAGGAGATAGTTTTGTTGCAGGAAATGATAAGATAGAAGCTATTAAGTCTCATTTCCCAGATGTTTTAGCCGTGGAGATGGAGGGGGCAGCTATTGCTCAGGCAGCGCATGCTCTTAATCTTCCAGTCTTAGTTATTCGAGCTATGAGTGACAATGCCAACCATGAAGCAAACATCTCTTTTGATGAGTTTATTATCGAAGCAGGACGTCGCTCTGCCCAAGTCTTATTAGCCTTTTTGAAGGCTTTAGATTAAGCGGAAATTTGACAGTTTTTCTAGCTTATGATAAGATTTAAGTAAAGAAAAGCTAGAAAACGTTTCAGAGGATATTATGAGTATTGAAATGACCGTCAGTGAGATTGCAGAGGTCTTAGGATTATCTCGCCAAGCAATCAATAACCGTGTCAAAGAATTACCAGAAGAAGACACAGATAAAAATGACAAAGGGGTAACAGTCGTTACCAGAAGTGGCTTGATTAAGCTAGAAGAAATCTATAAAAAAACGATTTTTGAAGATGAGCCTGTCAGTGAAGATGTCAAGCAACGTGAATTGATGGAGATTCTAGTTGACGAAAAGAATGCAGAAATTCTTCGTCTTTATGAACAATTAAAAGCCAAGGATCGTCAGTTATCAGAAAAAGACGAGCAGATGCGCATCAAAGACCGTCAGATTGCTGAGAAAGACAAACAACTCGATCAGCAGCAACAATTGACCCTTCAAGCCATGAAGGATCAAGAAAATCTTAAGCTAGAGCTGGACCAAGCAAAAGAAGAAGTCCAATCCACTAAGAAAGGCTTTTTTGCTCGTTTATTTGGAGGATAATCAAGGAGCTGTTTAGGTTAAATGCTAACCTGATGGCTTCTTTTGTTTCTAAATAGTATAGTTGCTCAAGTAATACTCAATGAAAATCAAAGAGCAAACTAGGAAACTAGTCGCAGGCTGCTCAAAGCACTGCTTTGAGATTGTAGATAAGACTGACGAAGTCAGTTACATATATCTACGGCAAGGCGACGTTGACGTGGTTTGAAGAGATTTTCGAAGAGTATAAAATAACAGTATAGGAGAGGTAGAAAATGGAACGATTAGAAGATTACATTGCTTTTGACTTAGAATTTAATCAGCATGAAGGACAAACACACTTGATTCAAGTATCGGCAGTGCGTTTTAGAGATGGTCGGGAAATCGACGCCTATGATTCCTATGTCCATACTAGTGTGCCTCTAAAGAGTTTTATCAATGGATTGACGGGAATTACAGCTGAGACCTTAAAAGATGCTCCCCCAGTGGAGGAAGTTATAAAGGAATTCCAAGAGTTTGTGGGTTCTTTGCCGATGATAGGCTACAATGCTGTTAAAAGTGATTTACCTATTTTAGTGGAGCATGGTTTAGATTACAGCCAACAGTACAAGGTTGATCTGTATGATGAAGCTTTTGAACGCCGTAGTTCGGATTTACATGGTATTGCCAATCTCAAATTGCAAACTGTTGCCTCGTTTCTTGGATTTCAAGGTCAGTCTCATAATAGTCTAGAGGATGCTCGGATGACGGCGCGTGTTTACGAGTCCTTCCTAGAGTCGGATCAAGCTAGAGAATTGTTAGAGACAGAAAGTAGCCTATCAAACAATCCTTTTGGCGGCTTGGACTTGTCTCAATTATTTGACTAGGAGTGCCTATGAGACCTGAAAAACCTAAAAATCTAGGTTTTAGGAAAATCTACTTTAATCTAGATAAAATTCTCTTTCTCTTTTTCTTGATATTCCTGATGATTGAGTTTGTCTGGTTACCACTTAATTCTTGGATTGCTGGACTGTTACTCCGTCAGACAGGTTATCTCTTTCTTTCCTACAACAATATTTTTGCAATTATAAAGGGTTCTCCCTTTGTTAGTCTTGCTTTATTTGTTCTGGTAATTGTTAATTTACTGGTAGCCTATTACCAGATAGGGCTCCTCTTTATCGGAGCTCGACACCTCCTCTATCACGAAAGGAGGACCTTGCTGGAGTACAGTCGCAAGGTCTTTCGCCAAAGTTTCTTATTTATGAGACAAGTGACGATTTCCAAAATGGCCTTTATTTTCTTTTATGTCATGATGCTCTTTCCATTGATTCGAAAGATTTTAAAGATTTATTACCTCAATAAAATTGTCATTCCGGAATTCATAGTAACCTATGTAGAAGATAAGTACTGGTTGGTCGGTTTGGTAATCACTGTTCTAGCCTTGTTGCTGTTCTACATTTCAATACGTTTGATGTTTGCCCTACCCCAGCTTTTATTTGAGAAAAAAACAGTCAAAGAAGCAGTCAAATACAGTCTAGAGAAGACAAGAAAGCACTCCTGGTTTTATATCTGGAACTTACTTTGGATTGTTGTCAAAACCTACCTATTTTTCATTCTTTTATTGATTCCAATCTTGGCAAGTCAGACACTGATGGATGGTTTGACCCATAGGGAATCTCTTGTGCTGGGAATTATCAACTTTGTCTTGATTAAGAATTTCCACTATATGGCCTTGACTTACTTTCTCATTAAGTTTGTTTCCTTTTTGACAGGGGAGGAACTAGAAATCACACCAAGGAGAAAGAAAGACCACTGGATGAGATGGGGAGTGATGGGATGTGCTTGTATATTTTTCGCTCTTGAGGGTTATGTTTATTTAGAAGCTCCAGTTTCACATAAACCTTTAATTATCTCTCATCGCGGTGTTTCAGATAAAAATGGTGTTCAAAATACCGTCCAATCTTTAGAAAAGACGGCTCAGTTATCTCCAGATTTCGTTGAGACAGATGTTCAGGAAACAAAAGATGGCCAGTTTGTCATGATGCATGATGCTAATATCAAGAATCTGACAGGAGTTAATGCCAATCCTCAGGATCTAACTTTGGATGAATTAACCAAACTTGATATTTCTGAAAATGGCTATCATACCAAGGTATCTAGTTTTGATGCTTATCTAAACAAAGCTAATGAATTGCATCAGAAACTTCTTATTGAGATTAAAACCAGTCGAAAAGATAGTCCAGATATGATGAAACGCTTTATGGAAAAATATGGAACAGTTCTTAAGCAGAATGGTCACCAAATGCAATCCTTGGACTATCATGTGATTGACCAGGTTTTAGCCTACGATTCTCAAATTCCAGTTTATTTCATTCTACCTTACAATAGTATCTTTCCAAGAACCAAGGCGACAGGTTACACCATGGAGTATTCAACTTTAGATGAAAATTTTGTCAACAAGCTTTGGAATACCGATCAGAAATTGTACGTGTGGACAATTAATAGTTCAGAGTCCTTTGATAAATCTGTTCATTTGGGAGCTGATGGCATGATAACAGATGACTTGGAAATGATTCAAGAGCAAGTTACCATTGCCCAAGAAGACCCAGAGTATACTGAATTGCTTTTCAAACAGGCTATGGAATTCTTTAATTTTTAGTAAGCAAAAAGAGGTTGAGCAAAAAATCACCTCTAAAATATCAAAAAAACGAGCGATGTATCAGTTGAATATGCTCGTTTTATTATGCCATGGTTTATAATTGATACCCAATGAAAATCAAAGAGCAAACTAGGAAGCTAGCCGCAGGTTGCTCAAAGTACAACTTTGAGGTTGCAGATAAAACTGACGAAGTCAGTAACATACGTACGGTAAGGTGATGCTGACGTGGTTTGAAGAGATTTTCGAAGAGTATAAAATAAGAATAAAACAGGAAGTAATGCCTATGAAGTGGTTGAACTAGGTTATTTATGTCAGATGTAAAAGGGTTACTAACTTCTGCGTGAAGAAGGCTTTTGAATTTATGTCAAACAGAAAATGGATGTTTTCCCTTTTGGGGCAGATGAGAGAGTATTTTTGGCATGTGCAGAGTTTATGTTAGAAATAAATAAACTGTCATAACATCGCTAGGATTCATCTTTATGAGTATGAATCTCACAAAATTGGTCAAGAATCTAGCATCTAAAACATCAATTATACAAAAACACAGTCTCTCTTTAGCTTGATTGTGGTCAAGACAGAAGTTACTGCGCAGTTTTATTTTTTGAGTTGATTTTTTCTTAGATCATGTGCTTACTGAGGATTGCTTTTATTTTCTGAAGTTGGAGTATTGGACTGTTTTTCATTTTCATTAGTCGATTTACTTGGAGTAGGAGTAGAAGAATCCTGAGTTGCTGTTTTCTGATCTTCTTTTTTCTCTTCCTTGACGCTAGCTTTTGGCGTTTCCTCTTGCTGTGTTTTTTCTTGACTAGTATTATTTTCCTTATTAGGACTAGTGTTTTCCTTAGGGGATTCTTTTTGAATTTCTTTGACAATGGTTGTCGTCTGGGGTGTCGTAGGTTCTTTTTTAGTATTTTTGTTATTATCCAAGGCGTTCATGATAGTGATACTTGCGGTAATTAAGCCAAGGATACTAGCGATAGTCGCAACGATTTTTTGAAAGACTGTAAAGCCTTTTTTGATGTGTTCTGTTTTTGGTTTTGAAGTTCTACGATAATTAGACATGCATTCTCTCCTTTGATTAAAACTTATTATACCGCATTTCTTTAAAAAAATCTTAAAAAAAGAGGAATTGCCCTTTCTTGTCGCAGGCTCCGTTTCATGATACAATAGAGGGAGTGATTTTAGAAAGCGTGAGAAAACATGATTTACTTTGATAATTCGGCGACGACCAAGCCCTATCCTGAAGCACTTGAAACTTATATGCAGGTCGCTTCAAAAATTTTAGGAAATCCATCTAGTCTCCATCGTTTGGGAGACCAGGCAACACGAATTTTAGATGCTTCCCGTCAACAGATTGCAGATTTAATCGGTAAGAAAAGTGATGAAATCTTCTTTACATCTGGTGGAACAGAAGGTGATAACTGGGTTATCAAGGGTGTGGCCTTTGAAAAATCCCAGTTTGGTAAGCACATCATCGTATCAGCCATTGAACATCCAGCAGTCAAGGAATCAGCTCTTTGGTTGAAATCTCAAGGTTTTGAAGTGGATTTGGCTCCAGTTAATGAGAAAGGATTTGTGGATGTTGAGGCGCTAGCAGATTTGATACGACCAGATACGACCCTCGTTTCCGTCATGGCTGTGAACAATGAAATCGGCTCTATCCAACCTATTGAGGCTATTTCAGAACTGTTGGCAGACAAGCCGACTATTTCCTTCCACGTTGATGCGGTTCAGGCGCTTGCTAAAATTCCGACTGAAAAGTATCTGACAGAACGAGTGGATTTCGCGACTTTTTCTAGTCACAAGTTCCACGGAGTTCGTGGTGTTGGTTTTATCTATATCAAGTCTGGTAAGAAAATTACGCCACTGTTGACTGGTGGTGGTCAGGAACGTGATTACCGTTCGACAACTGAAAATGTAGCAGGGATTGCAGCAACAGCCAAGGCTCTCCGCTTGTCTATGGAAAAGCTAGATATCTTTGCTAGCAAGACTGGGCAGATGAAGTCAGTAATTCGTCAAGCACTTCTGGACTATCCAGATATTTTTGTCTTTTCAGATGAGGAAGACTTTGCCCCTCATATTCTGACTTTTGGAATCAAGGGTGTTCGTGGTGAAGTCATCGTTCACGCCTTTGAAGACTATGATATTTTCATCTCAACGACCTCTGCTTGTTCGTCCAAGGCTGGGAAACCTGCAGGAACCCTGATTGCCATGGGAGTGGACAAGGATAAGGCTCAGTCAGCTGTGCGTCTTAGCCTAGACCTTGAAAATGATATGAGTCAGGTCGAGCAGTTTTTGACCAAGTTAAAATTAATTTACAATCAAACTAGAAAAGTAAGATAGGAGCATTCATGCAGTATTCAGAAATTATGATTCGCTACGGAGAGTTGTCAACCAAGGGTAAAAATCGTATGCGTTTCATCAATAAACTTCGCAATAATATTTCAGACGTTTTGTCTATCTATCCCCAAGTTAAGGTAACAGCAGATCGCGACCGTGCCCACGCTTACCTCAATGGAGCAGATTACACAGCAGTAGCAGAATCGCTCAAACAAGTATTTGGGATTCAAAACTTTTCCCCTGTTTATAAGATTGAAAAATCTGTAGAAGTTCTGAAGTCTTCTGTGCAAGAGATTATGCAGGACATCTACAAGGAAGGCATGACCTTTAAGATTTCTAGCAAGCGTAGCGACCACAACTTTGAACTCGACAGTCGTGAACTCAACCAAACCCTTGGAGGTGCTGTTTTTGAAGCTATTCCAAATGTGCAAGCTCAAATGAAAAGTCCTGACATCAATCTTCAGGTGGAGATACGTGAAGAAGCAGCCTATCTTTCTTATGAAACCATTCGTGGGGCTGGTGGTTTGCCAGTTGGAACTTCAGGTAAAGGGATGCTCATGTTGTCAGGAGGGATTGACTCACCTGTAGCAGGTTATCTTGCACTGAAACGTGGAGTGGATATTGAGGCTGTTCACTTTGCAAGCCCACCTTACACCAGTCCTGGAGCCCTTAAAAAAGCCCAAGATTTGACTCGTAAATTGACCAAGTTTGGGGGAAATATCCAGTTTATCGAAGTACCTTTCACAGAGATTCAAGAGGAAATCAAAGCCAAAGCGCCAGAAGCCTATCTCATGACCTTGACGCGTCGTTTTATGATGCGGATTACTGACCGTATTCGTGAGGTACGAAATGGTTTAGTTATCATCAATGGGGAAAGCCTAGGTCAAGTAGCTAGCCAAACCCTCGAAAGCATGCAGGCTATCAATGCAGTTACCAACACTCCCATCATTCGTCCTGTGGTTACCATGGACAAGTTGGAAATCATTGACATCGCCCAGGAAATCGATACCTTTGACATTTCAATCCAACCGTTTGAAGACTGTTGTACGATTTTTGCACCAGATCGTCCTAAGACCAATCCTAAGATTAAGAATGCAGAGCAGTATGAAGCACGTATGGATGTTGAAGGCTTAGTTGAGCGAGCAGTGGCAGGGATTATGATTACTGAGATTACACCTCAAGCTGAAAAAGATGAAGTCGATGACTTGATTGATAGTCTACTATAATCAGAAAATCCAAAAGAATTTAGAAAATTAAATGAAAAAGTTAGTTTTTAATCCGAAAATGGAAGAAAAACTGACTTTTTTTCTTAAACTGTGATATAATAAGAATAAATTTTGAATATAGAGAGTTTTCTGACAATGAATCAATCCTACTTTTATCTAAAAATGAAAGAACACAAACTCAAGGTTCCTTATACAGGTAAGGAGCGCCGTGTGCGTGTTCTTCTGCCTAAAGATTATGAGAAAGACACGGATCGTTCCTATCCTGTTGTTTACTTTCATGACGGGCAGAATGTTTTTTATAGCAAGGAGTCTTTCATTGGTCATTCATGGAAGATTATCCCAGCTATTAAGCGTAATCCTGATATCAGTCGCGTGATTGTCGTAGCCATTGATAATGATGGTATGGGGCGGATGAATGAGTATGCGGCATGGAAGTTCCAAGAATCTCCTATCCCAGGACAGCAATTTGGCGGTAAGGGCGTGGAGTATGCCGAGTTTGTCATGGAGGTGGTCAAGCCTTTTATCGATGAAACTTATCGTACAAAAGCAGACCGCCAACATACAGCCATGATTGGTTCCTCACTAGGAGGCAATATTACCCAGTTTATCGGTTTGGAATACCAAGACCAAATTGGTTGCTTGGGCGTCTTTTCATCTGCCAACTGGCTCCACCAAGAAGCCTTTAACCGCTATATCGAGCGTCAGCAACTATCGCCTGACCAGCGTATCTTTATCTATGTTGGAACAGAAGAAGCAGATGATACAGACAAGACCTTGATGGCTGGCAATATCAAACAAGCCTATATCGACTCATCGCTTCGCTATTACCATGATTTGATAGCAGGGGGAGTACACTTGGGCAATCTTGTTTTGAAAGTTCAGTCTGGTGCCATCCATAGTGAAATCCCTTGGTCGGAGAATTTACCAGACTGTCTGAGATTTTTTGCAGAAAACTGGTAAAGTAAGAAAGGAGAAAATATGCATATTGAACATCTTAGCCACTGGAGTGGCAATCTTAACCGTGAAATGTACCTTAACCGTTATGGTCATGCTGGGATTCCAGTTGTGGTCTTTGCTTCATCAGGTGGTAGTCACAATGAATACTATGATTTTGGCATGATTGATGCCTGTGCTTCTTTTATCGAGGAAGGCCGTGTTCAGTTCTTTACCCTATCCAGTGTAGATAGTGAGAGCTGGTTGGCCACTTGGAAAAATGGTCATGACCAGGCGGAGATGCATCGTGCCTACGAGCACTATGTGATTGAGGAGGCCATTCCTTTTATCAAGCACAAGACAGGTTGGTTTGATGGTATGATGACGACAGGTTGTTCGATGGGCGCTTATCATGCACTCAATTTCTTCCTCCAGCATCCAGATGTCTTTACCAAGGTGATTGCTCTTAGTGGTGTTTACGACGCACGTTTCTTTGTCGGCGATTACTACAATGACGATGCCATTTACCAAAATTCGCCAGTAGATTATATCTGGAACCAGAACGACGGCTGGTTTATTGATCGTTATCGTCAGGCAGAAATTGTGCTGTGTACGGGTCTTGGAGCTTGGGAACAAGACGGTTTACCATCCTTTTACAAGCTCAAAGAAGCCTTTGACCAGAAACAAATTCCAGCCTGGTTTGCTGAATGGGGACACGATGTCGCCCACGACTGGGAATGGTGGCGTAAACAAATGCCTTATTTCCTCGGCAATCTCTATTTATAAAAGGAGTTACCTATGAATTACCTTGTTATTTCTCCCTACTATCCACAAAACTTTCAACAGTTTACAATTGAGCTAGCCAATAAAGGCATCACCGTCTTGGGAATTGGTCAGGAACCTTACGAGCAACTGGATGAGCCCTTGCGCAATAGCCTGACCGAGTATTTCCGTGTTGATAATCTTGAGAACATAGACGAAGTCAAACGTGCAGTGGCTTTCCTTTTCTATAAACATGGCCCAATTGACCGTATTGAGTCCCACAATGAATATTGGCTAGAGCTGGACGCAGCACTCAGAGAACAATTCAATGTTTTTGGTGCCAAATCAGAGGATCTCAAAAAGACGAAATTTAAGTCTGAAATGAAGAAGCTTTTCAAAAAAGCAGGTGTCCCTGTGGTCCCTGGAGCTGTTATCAAGACGGAAGCAGATGTGGATCAAGCAGTGAACGAAATCGGTCTTCCAATGATTGCCAAACCTGATAATGGAGTGGGAGCAGCCGCAACCTTTAAGCTTGAGACAGAAGATGATATCAATCACTTCAAGCAAGAATGGGATCATTCGACCGTTTATTTCTTTGAAAAATTTGTCACTTCCAGCGAAATCTGTACCTTTGACGGGCTTGTAGACAAGGATGGAAAGATTGTCTTCTCAACAACTTTTGACTACGCCTATACACCGCTGGATCTCATGATTTATAAGATGGACAATTCCTACTATGTTCTTAAGGATATGGATCCCAAATTACGTAAATATGGTGAGACAATTGTCAAGCAATTTGGTATGAAAGAACGGTTCTTCCATATCGAGTTCTTCCGTGAAGGGGATGATTACATTGCCATCGAGTACAATAACCGTCCTGCAGGTGGTTTCACTATCGATGTTTATAACTTTGCTCATTCCTTGGACCTCTATCGTGGCTACGCAGCTATAGTCGCAGGAGAAGAGTTCCCAGCGTCAGAGTTTGAACCTCAGTATTGTTTGGCTACATCACGTCGTGCAAATGCTCACTATGTCTATTCAGAAGAGGACTTGCTTGCCAAATACAGTCAGCAGTTCAAGGTTAAAAAAATCATGCCAGCGGCCTTTGCAGAACTTCAAGGGGATTACCTTTATATGCTGACAACTCCGAGTCGACAAGAAATGGAGCAGATGATTAAGGACTTTGGTCAGCGTCAGGCTTAAGAGACTCTCGGATTAAGGAAATTCACTCCCTTAATCCTTTTGTTTTTTTATGAGAAACACAGCGGATTGAAACAAGAGTAGGACAATTTTTGAGGTGCTTTTTAATATGAACCCAGGTTTTCTCAATAAGATTGTACTTAGGTGAGTGGGGAGGAATAAGAAATAAAGCTACTTTTTCTGGGGCTTGTTCATAGTAGGTATGATTCTTTTTTTCGAGTGTAGTCCATAGCTTTGAGAGCATAGTGGATAGTATAGTAGATTGAAATAAGGTGTGAACAAAGTGATTGAGAAAGTCAATTTTTTCTAGAAATGTTTCAGCAACCGTAATGTACTACTCTAGATTCAATACGCTATTGTTGGATGACAGCCAAATTCAGAAGCTATTTTAGTCAAATAAGCGTCTGGATTGTCAGTAAGATAGTTTTTAAGTCTATCTCTATCAACTTTTCTTGGTTTTGTTCCTTTTACTTGATGGTTTAGAACATCTATTTTCTCTTTTAGATAATGGGATTACGTGAGATTTGGAAAACGTGTGATGATTCTATTATACTACCTGTTCGCTTACAATAGGCAAGAACTTTTTTTACGTAAATCTATTGAATATGGCATAAGATGACTGCACCACATTGTGTACTATCTTTAGTTCATTTTGTCATATCTCTGTCGAAACAGGTTACTAATATTAATGTACGGGCTCTATGTATGTCAAAAATAAGTTCAGTTATTGAATAGATTTTACTAAACGAGATAGAAGAATAATTTGAGTCTTTTATGCAATCTCCATATAGGATTCATTACGACAGATACCTTAGATTCTTTTTATTGAAGAAATTTTCTGAAAATTACAAAATATACTTGCTATTTTAGAAAAATAGTGTAGAATAAAAGAAATAGGTTTTTAGAATAAGGAGTGGAATATGACAGTAACGATTGATTGGGAAAATCTCGGTTTTTCCTATATGAAATTACCTTATCGCTATATTGCTCATTTTAAAAATGGACAATGGAATCAAGGAGAACTTACAGAAGATGCAACTTTGCATATTTCAGAGTCTTCTCCAAGTCTTCACTATGGTCAACAAGCCTTTGAAGGTTTGAAAGCTTACCGTACTAAGGATGGTAGTGTTCAACTTTTCCGTCCTGACGAAAATGCTAAACGTCTGCAACGTACTTGTGATCGTCTCTTGATGCCACAAGTTCCGACAGACATGTTTGTAGAAGCTTGTAAGGCAGTTGTTCGTGCGAATGAAGAATATGTACCTCCATACGGAACAGGTGGAACCTTATATCTTCGTCCTCTTTTGATTGGAGTAGGAGATATTATCGGGGTTAAACCAGCAGAAGAGTACATTTTCACTATCTTTGCCATGCCAGTTGGAAATTACTTTAAGGGTGGTTTGGTCCCAACCAATTTCTTGATTCAGGATGAATACGACCGTGCGGCTCCAAATGGTACAGGTGCGGCTAAGGTTGGTGGGAACTATGCTGCTAGTCTCTTGCCAGGGAAATTGGCCAAGTCACGTCATTTCTCAGATGTTATCTATCTAGACCCATCAACTCATACAAAGATTGAAGAAGTCGGTTCAGCTAACTTCTTTGGAATTACAGCTGATAATGAATTTGTAACACCATTGAGTCCTTCTATCTTGCCATCTATTACCAAGTACTCTTTGCTTTACTTGGCAGAACACCGCTTGGGCTTAACCCCTATTGAGGGGGATGTCCCGATTGATAAGCTTGACCGTTTTGTAGAGGCAGGGGCCTGTGGTACAGCAGCAGTTATCTCTCCAATTGGTGGAATTCAGCACGGTGATGATTTCCATGTGTTCTATAGTGAAACAGAAGTTGGCCCTGTGACTCGTAAACTTTATGATGAATTGACAGGTATTCAGTTTGGTGATATTGAAGCGCCAGAAGGTTGGATTGTAAAAGTAGATTAAAATAAACAAAAGGAGATTTTTGATGAAATCGAAAAAGTGGCTCTTAACAGCAGGAGTGGTCCTGAGCACAACAGCTCTTTTAGTGGCTTGTGGAAAAGCTGATAAAGAAGCAGATGCACCGACAACATTTTCATATGTCTATGCAGTAGATCCAGCATCTTTGGACTATAGTATAGCGACTCGTACATCTACAACAGATGTCATCGGGAACGTGGTTGATGGCTTGATGGAAAACGACCAGTACGGAAATGTTATTCCTTCCTTGGCTGAGGATTGGTCTGTGTCAAAAGATGGTTTGACTTATACCTACAAACTTCGTAAAGGAGTTAAATGGTACACTTCTGAAGGTGAAGAATATGCAGAAGTAACAGCCCATGACTTTGTAACAGGATTGAAACATGTAGCTGACGGTAAGTCAGACGGTGTCTCTCTCATCCAAAATTCAATCAAGGGTTTGGATGCCTACATGACTGGTGAGACGAACGATTTCTCTACAGTTGGTGTTAAGGCCTTGGACGATTATACAGTCGAATATACCCTAAACAAACCAGAAAGTTTCTGGAACTCTAAAGTTACAACAGCGACGATGTTGCCTGTAAATGAAGAGTTTTTGAAGGCATCAGGTAAAGATTATGGAGCAGTTACTCCAGCAGGGATTCTTTACAATGGTCCTTATATCTTGAAGACCTTGACTTCTAAATCGTTAATCGAATACGAGAAAAATCCAAACTACTGGGATAAAGAAAAGGTAAAAATCGAGAAGATCAAATTGACCTACTACGATGGTTCTGATCAGGAATCCTTGATTCGTAGCTTCTCTTCTGGTGCTTATACGACAGCCCGTCTCTTCCCAAGTAGCTCAAACTTTGCTTCTACTTTGGAACAATACGGAGATAAAATCACTTATAGCCCACAGGACTCAAGTAGCTATTACTTCACCTTTAACGTAAATCGTCAGTCATATAATAAAACTGCGAAAACAAGTGAAGAGCAAAAGACTTCTACTAAAGAAGCTATGCTTAATAAGGACTTCCGTCAGGCTATCAACTTTGCCTTCAACCGTCATTCTTATGCTGCCCAGCTAAATGGTGAAGACGGTGCGGACAAGATTATTCGTAACAGCCTTGTTCCTGACAACTTTGTACAAGCAGGGGGTAAAAACTTTGGTCAAATCGCCCAAGCTGAGTTGGTGAACTATGGTGACCAATGGAAAGGTGTTGAGCTAGTTGACGGTAAGGATTCTATCTACAATCCTGACAAGGCTAAAGCTGCGTTCGAAAAAGCTAAGAAAGACTTGGAATCTAAAGGGGTAACTTTCCCAATTCATTTGGATGTCCCAGTTGAACAAACAGATACCATCGCCGTTCAACAAAGTAATTCTTTCAAACAGTCTATCGAATCAACTCTTGGTGCAGAAAATGTTGTCATTGATGTTCTTCAAATGACAGATAATGAAAAGGAAACAATTACTTCTCAAGCGCGTGTTCCTTCTCAAAAAGACTATGATTTGAACAGTACAGGATGGGCTCCAAGCTATCAAGACCCAGCATCTTACTTGAATATCATGGACCCTAAATCAGGTTCTGCTATGAAACACCTTGGTATTACTAAAGGGAAAGATAAGGATGTTGTAGCGAAACTTGGTTTGGACCAATATAAGAAATTATTGGATGATGCAGATTCAGAAACTACAAATCTTGAAGAACGCTATGAAAAATATGCCAAGGCTCAAGCTTGGTTGACAGATAGTTCATTATTGATGCCAACAGCTTCATCTGGTGGTTCTCCAGTTGTAAGTAATGTCGTGCCATTCTCAAAACCGTACTCACAAGTTGGTATTAAGGGCGACCCATATATCTTTAAAGGAATGAAATTGCAAAAAGATATTGTTACAACAAAAGAATATGAAGAAGCACTGAAAAAATGGCAAAAAGAAAAATTGGAATCAAATGGTAAGTACCAAAAAGAACTAGAAAAACATATTAAATAAAGCAGAAAACTCTATATCAGACAAGCCTGGTATAGAGTTTTTTCTTGCTAGTTTTAGGATTTTCTTGTAAAATAGAAAAAGTGAAGAGAGGTATGAAATGAGCAAGAAAGATAAAAAAATTGAAATTCAAGTAGCAGATGCTAAAGTTAATGTTGGTAAAGACAGTTTTGAAGGTTATACATTGACTATCGGCAAAAAAGTTATCGGAGAAATTGCCGAATTAGACGGACAATTTGCCATCATAAAGAATGGGAATGTCGATAGTTTTTATAAAAAATTGGAAAAAGCTGTGGAAATTTTGATTGAAAATTATAATTTAGCAAAATAAGTCTTGTTTTTTTGAAATTTTCATGATATAATAGTCCATGTTGATTGTAGGAGAGATAGCGAAGAGGCTAAACGCGGCGGACTGTAAATCCGCTCCTTCGGGTTCGGGGGTTCGAATCCCTCTCTCTCCATTTCATCAATGGGGTATAGCCAAGCGGTAAGGCAAGGGACTTTGACTCCCTCATGCGTTGGTTCGAATCCAGCTACCCCAGTTCTTAGGTAATAATCAAGATAAAAAGCAAAATATCTTAGGGTATTTTATTTTTATAATTGAAAGACGTGAACGATATGAACATGTCCTTGCGGGTGCTTAGGAAAAAAATTATAAGTATGTCAAGTTTAAGAAAAACTTGATTGTTGGAGGATTTTTTAGATGAACGAATTTGAAGATTTGCTAAATAGCGTTAGCCAAGTTGAGACTGGTGATGTTGTTAGTGCTGAAGTATTGACAGTTGATGCGACTCAAGCTAACGTTGCAATCTCTGGAACTGGTGTTGAAGGTGTCTTGACTCTTCGCGAATTGACAAACGATCGCGATGCAGATATCAATGACTTTGTTAAAGTAGGAGAAGTATTGGATGTTCTTGTACTTCGTCAAGTAGTTGGTAAAGATACTGATACAGTTACATACCTTGTATCTAAAAAACGCCTTGAAGCTCGCAAAGCATGGGACAAACTTGTTGGTCGCGAAGAAGAAGTTGTTACTGTTAAAGGAACTCGTGCCGTTAAAGGTGGACTTTCAGTAGAATTTGAAGGTGTTCGTGGATTTATCCCAGCTTCAATGTTGGATACTCGTTTCGTACGTAACACTGAGCGTTTTGTAGGTCAAGAATTTGACGCTAAAATCAAAGAAGTTGACGCTAAAGAAAACCGCTTCATCCTTTCACGTCGTGAAGTTGTTGAAGCAGCTACAGCAGCAGATCGCGCTGAAGTATTCGGTAAATTGGCTGTTGGTGATGTAGTAACTGGTAAAGTTGCTCGTATCACAAGCTTCGGTGCTTTCATCGATCTTGGTGGTGTTGACGGATTGGTTCACTTGACTGAATTGTCACACGAACGTAACGTATCACCAAAATCAGTTGTAACTGTTGGTGAAGAAATTGAAGTGAAAATTCTTGATCTTAACGAAGAAGAAGGACGTGTATCACTTTCACTTAAAGCAACAACACCTGGACCATGGGATGGCGTTGAGCAAAAATTGGCTAAAGGTGATGTAGTAGAAGGAACAGTTAAACGTTTGACTGACTTCGGTGCATTTGTTGAAGTATTGCCAGGTATCGATGGACTTGTTCACGTATCACAAATTTCACACAAACGTATTGAAAATCCTAAAGAAGCTCTTAAAGTTGGTCAAGAAGTTAAAGTTAAAGTTCTTGAAGTTAACGCAGATGCAGAGCGCGTATCACTTTCTATCAAAGCTCTTGAAGAGCGTCCAGCTCAAGAAGAAGGACAAAAAGAAGAAAAACGTGCTGCTCGTCCACGTCGTCCAAAACGTCAAGAAAAACGTGATTTCGAACTTCCAGAAACACAAACAGGATTCTCAATGGCTGACTTGTTCGGTGATATCGAACTTTAATCAAATTGAAAATTTATAAAATCCTTTGTTTTCTAAACAAGGGATTTTTCTTTTGTCTGTAAGCCTTTTTTGATATAATAGTTCTATGTTAGAATCAGAAAAACAATCACGTTATCAAATGTTAAATGAGGAGTTCTCTTTTTTATTGGAAGGCGAAACCAATGTTTTGGCTAATCTTTCCAACGCCAGTGCTCTTCTAAAATCACGCTTTCCTAATACCGTATTTGCAGGCTTTTATCTGTTCGATGGAAAGGAATTGGTTTTAGGTCCTTTCCAAGGAGGTGTTTCCTGCATCCGTATTGCACTGGGAAAAGGTGTTTGTGGGGAGGCTGCTCACTTTCAGGAAACTGTTCTGGTTGGTGATGTAACAACTTATCCCAACTATATTTCTTGTGATAGTAGAGCAAAAAGTGAAATTGTTGTTCCGATAGTTAAGAATGGTCAATTGCTAGGGGTTCTGGATCTGGATTCTTCAGAGATTGATGATTATGATACTATGGATCGAGATTATTTGGAACAATTTGTCGCTATTTTGCTTGAAAAGACAGAATGGGACTTTACAATGTTTGGGGAGAAAGCCTAATGTATCAAGCACTTTATCGAAAATATAGAAGTCAAAATTTCTCCCAGTTGGTTGGTCAAGAAGTTGTGGCTAAGACCCTTAAACAAGCTGTAGAGCAAGAGAAAATAAGTCATGCTTATCTTTTTTCTGGTCCTCGTGGAACGGGAAAAACCAGTGTGGCTAAGATCTTTGCCAAGGCTATGAACTGTCCCAATCAAGTGGGTGGTGAACCATGTAATAACTGCTATATTTGTCAGGCAGTGACGGATGGTAGTTTAGAAGATGTCATCGAAATGGATGCAGCCTCTAATAATGGGGTGGATGAAATCCGTGAAATTCGTGATAAATCTACCTATGCCCCTAGTCTTGCCCGTTATAAGGTTTATATCATAGACGAGGTTCACATGCTGTCTACAGGAGCTTTTAATGCCCTCCTAAAGACGCTGGAAGAGCCAACACAGAATGTAGTCTTTATTTTGGCCACTACTGAATTGCACAAGATTCCTGCCACTATTCTATCCCGTGTGCAACGTTTTGAATTTAAATCGATTAAGACACAGGATATTAAGGAACATATCCACTATATTTTAGAAAAAGAAAATATTACTTCTGAACCAGAGGCTGTGGAAATTATCGCTAGACGAGCTGAAGGTGGAATGCGGGACGCCTTGTCTATTTTGGATCAAGCCCTGAGTTTGACACAGGGAAATGAATTGACGACTGCTATCTCTGAAGAAATTACTGGCACCATTAGCCTATCAGCCTTGGATGATTATGTGGCTGCCTTGTCTCAACAGGATGTTCCCAAGGCTTTGTCTTGCTTAAATCTTCTCTTTGAAAATGGTAAGAGCATGACTCGTTTTGTGACCGACCTTTTGCACTATTTAAGAGACTTGTTAATTGTTCAAACAGGGGGAGAAAACACTCATCATAGTCCAGTATTTGTAGAGAATTTGGCACTTCCTCAAGAAAATCTGTTTGAAATGATTCGCTTAGCGACAGTCAGTTTAGCAGATATTAAGTCTAGTTTGCAGCCTAAGATTTATGCTGAGATGATGACTATTCGCTTGGCGGAGGTTAAGCCTGAAGCAACTCTTTCTGGGGCGGTTGAACATGAAATTTCTGCATTGAGACAGGAAGTTGCCCGTCTCAAACATGAACTCGCCAATGTGGGAACCGTAGCTAAGCCAACAAATCCAGCTCCTAGTCGTCCAACAGCAGGCAAGACAGTCTATCGTGTGGATCGTAATAAAGTTCAATCTATCTTACAAGAGGCTGTCGAAAATCCTGATTTAGCACGTCAAAATCTGATACGCTTGCAGAATGCCTGGGGAGAGGTGATTGAAAGTCTAGGAGGTCCTGATAAGGCTTTGCTAGTTGGTTCTCAACCGGTTGCGGCCAATGAACACCATGCTATTCTTGCTTTTGAGTCTAACTTCAATGCTGGTCAAACCATGAAACGAGACAATCTCAACACCATGTTTGGCAATATCCTCAGTCAGGCAGCAGGTTTTTCACCTGAGATTTTAGCTATTTCCATGGAGGAATGGAAAGAAGTTCGCGCAGCCTTTTCAGCCAAAGCCAAATCTTCTCAAACTGAAAAAGAAGCAGAAGAAAGTCTGATTCCAGAAGGATTTGAATTTTTGGCTGATAAAGTGAAGGTAGAAGAAGACTAAAGAAAGATTTCATGATACAATAAGTTTATGAATAGACAACAATTTATTATCATCGCGCTGTTTACAGCTGCTGAGACCTATTTTTTCAATGAAGCTTGGATGACTGGGCGTTATATTATGGCAGCCTTTTGGGCCATTTTGCTCTTTAGAAATTTCCGAGTTAGTTACTTGATGGGCAAGATTGTAGATGTCATTGACCAGCATTTAAAAGGAAAAGACTAGTCCTCAGCTTCTAGACAAAATCAAAGCCTTTTAGGCTTTTTTTTGTTATACTATAAAAGTATATTTATTGACCTTTTACCGTATTTTCTAGGGAAATCAAGTATGTTTCCAGTAAGAACTGTAAAGGTCTTAAAAAAGAAAGGAATTATCATGTCAGTATTAGAGATCAAAGATCTTCACGTCGAGATTGAAGGAAAAGAAATTTTAAAAGGGGTTAACCTGACCCTGAAAACAGGAGAAATCGCCGCTATCATGGGACCAAATGGTACTGGTAAATCGACTCTTTCTGCCGCTATCATGGGAAATCCAAACTATGAAGTTACCAAAGGTGAAGTCTTGTTTGATGGCGTAAATATCCTTGAGTTGGAAGTGGACGAGCGTGCACGTATGGGACTTTTCCTTGCTATGCAATACCCATCAGAAATTCCTGGTATTACTAACGCTGAGTTTCTTCGTGCAGCTATGAATGCTGGTAAAGAAGACGATGAAAAGATCTCAGTTCGTGAGTTTATCACTAAATTGGATGAGAAGATGGAATTGCTCAACATGAAAGAAGAAATGGCTGAGCGTTACCTCAACGAAGGTTTCTCTGGTGGTGAGAAAAAACGTAATGAGATTCTTCAACTTTTGATGTTGGAACCAACTTTTGCCCTTTTGGATGAGATTGACTCTGGTCTTGATATTGATGCCCTTAAAGTTGTTTCTAAAGGTGTTAATGCCATGCGTGGTGAAGGCTTTGGTGCTATGATTATCACTCACTACCAACGTCTTTTGAACTACATCACACCTGATGTGGTACATGTGATGATGGAAGGTCGTGTTGTCCTTTCTGGTGGTCCAGAATTGGCTGCGCGTTTGGAGCGTGAAGGATACGCAAAACTAGCTGAAGAACTTGGCTACGACTACAAGGAAGAATTGTAATTCCCTCGTATCTTTTAGGAGAAGTAAATGACTAAAGAAAATATTAAACTTTTTTCAGAAATGCACGCTGAACCAAGCTGGTTGGCTGATCTCCGTCAAAAAGCTTTTGACAAGATTGAGACTTTGGAATTACCAGTTATTGAGCGTGTCAAATTCCACCGTTGGAATCTGGGTGATGGAACGATTACAGAAAGTGAGCCATCAGCAAATGTTCCAGATTTCACAGCTCTAGATAATCACTTGAAATTGGTGCAAGTAGGAACTCAAACTGTTTTTGAGCAAATTCCAGTTGAGTTGGCTGAACAGGGTGTCGTCTTTACAGACTTCCACTCAGCTTTAGAAGAAATTCCAGAGCTGATCGAAGAATTCTTCATGTCATCTGTTAAATATGACGATGACAAGTTGGCAGCCTACCATACAGCTTATTTCAATAGTGGTGCTGTTCTCTACATTCCTGATAATGTTGAGATTAAAGAACCAATCGAAGGAATTTTCTATCAAGACAGCGATAGTGATGTGCCGTTTAACAAGCATATTATGATTATCGCTGGTAAAAATTCTAAGATTAGTTATCTGGAACGTTTAGAATCACGCGGTGAAGGAAGTGCCAAAGCAACTGCTAATATCACAGTAGAAGTAATTGCACGTTCTGGTGCGCAAGTGAAGTTTGCTGCGATTGACCGTCTAGGTGAAAACGTCACTGCTTACATTAGCCGTCGTGGTAAATTAGGCAACGATGCAAGCATTGACTGGGCAATCGGTGTCATGAACGAAGGGAACGTCGTTGCGGACTTTGATAGCGACTTGATTGGAAATGGTAGCCATGCAGATCTCAAGGTTGTAGCTCTTTCAAGTGGTCGTCAGGTTCAAGGGATTGATACGCGAGTGACTAACTATGGTTGCAACTCAATCGGAAATATCCTACAACATGGGGTTATTCTTGAAAAAGCAACCTTGACCTTCAATGGTATTGGCCACATTATCAAGGGTGCCAAGGGAGCAGATGCCCAACAAGAGAGCCGTGTTCTTATGCTTTCAGACCAAGCACGTTCAGATGCCAACCCAATTCTTTTGATTGATGAAAATGACGTAACTGCAGGACACGCGGCTTCTATTGGTCAGGTAGATCCAGAAGATATGTACTACCTTATGAGCCGTGGTTTGGATAAGGCAACTGCAGAACGTTTGGTTGTCCGTGGTTTCCTTGGCTCTGTTATCGTTGAGATTCCAGTCAAGGAAGTTCGTGATGAAATGATTGCAACTATCGAAGAAAAATTGTCAAAACGCTAAGGGGAAGCCGATGTTAGATGTAGAAGCGATTCGCAAGGATTTTCCAATTTTAGACCAGATTGTTAACGATGAACCTCTGGTTTATCTGGATAATGCCGCGACGACACAAAAACCACTAGCAGTTCTGGAAACGATTAACCGCTATTATGAGCAGGACAATGCCAATGTTCATCGTGGGGTTCATACCTTGGCGGAGCGGGCGACTGCTTCCTATGAAGCTGCTCGTGAAACCATTCGTAAGTTTATCAATGCAGGGTCTACAAAGGAAGTTCTCTTTACTAGAGGAACGACGACCAGTCTTAACTGGGTAGCGCGCTTTGCAGAGGAAGTCTTGACTGAGGGAGACCAGGTCTTGATTTCTATCATGGAACACCATTCCAACATCATTCCTTGGCAGGAGGCCTGTCGCAAGACGGGAGCGGAGCTTGTTTATGTCTATCTCAAGGATGGAGCCTTGAATATGGATGACTTGCGGGATAAATTGACTGACAAAGTTAAGTTTGTCTCCCTTGCTCACGCCTCAAATGTTCTTGGTGTGGTCAATCCAATCAAAGAAATTACTCAATTGGCCCACCAAGTGGGAGCTATCATGGTGGTGGATGGTGCTCAATCTACGCCTCATATGAAGATAGATGTTCAGGACTTGGATGTGGACTTCTTTGCCTTTTCAGGTCACAAGATGGCTGGTCCGACTGGTATCGGTGTTCTGTACGGAAAAGAGAAGTATTTAGAACAAATGTCACCAGTTGAGTTTGGTGGAGAGATGATTGATTTCGTCTATGAGCAATCTGCTAGTTGGAAGGAATTGCCTTGGAAATTTGAGGCTGGAACTCCTAATATGGCAGGTGCAATTGGACTTGCTGCGGCAGTGGATTATCTGGAAAAGATTGGTATGGATGCCATTGAAGCTCATGAACAGGAATTAATCGCATACGTCTATCCAAAACTGCAGGCGATTGAAGGATTGACCATTTATGGTTCACAGGATTTGGCTCAACGTTCAGGTGTCATTGCCTTTAACCTAGGCGACCTTCATCCTCACGACCTTGCGACTGCTTTGGATTATGAAGGAGTGGCTGTTCGAGCGGGTCACCACTGTGCCCAACCCTTGCTCCAGTATTTGGATGTTCCAGCAACAGCTCGTGCAAGTTTTTATATCTACAATACCAAGGCAGATTGCGACAAGCTAGTCGATGCCTTACAAAAGACAAAGGAGTTTTTCAATGGCACTTTCTAAACTAGATAGCCTTTATATGGCAGTTGTAGCGGACCATTCGAAAAATCCACATCACCAAGGGAAGTTAGAAGATGCTGAGCAAATCAGTCTCAACAATCCTACCTGTGGGGATGTTATCAATCTCTCCGTCAAGTTTGATGCAGATGACCGCTTGGAGGATATCGCTTTTCTAAACTCAGGTTGTACTATCTCAACTGCCTCTGCAAGCATGATGACGGACGCAGTTTTAGGAAAAACCAAACAAGAAATCTTAGAACTTGCGACTATTTTTTCTGAAATGGTTCAAGGGCAAAAAGATGACAGACAAGATAGTCTTGGCGATGCAGCTTTCTTGTCAGGTGTTGCCAAATTCCCTCAACGAATCAAGTGTGCAACCCTAGCTTGGAACGCCCTCAAGAAAACAATTGAAAATCAAGAAAACAAGTAAGGCAAGTTTCTTTTGTCTTATGAATCAGTAGAAATGAAGAATGAAAGAAAGGATATTATGGCTGAAGAAAGAGTAGAACCAAAACCAATTGACCTTGGTGAATATAAATTTGGTTTCCATGATGATGTAGAGCCTGTCCTATCGACAGGAAAAGGATTGAACGAAGATGTCATTCGTGAACTATCAGCTGCTAAGGGAGAACCTGAGTGGATGTTAGAATTCCGTTTGAAGTCTTATGAAACCTTCAAAAAAATGCCTATGCAAACTTGGGGAGCAGACTTGTCAGAGATTGATTTTGATGACCTGATCTACTACCAAAAACCATCTGATAAACCAGCCCGTTCTTGGGATGAGGTTCCTGAAAAAATTAAAGAAACCTTTGAACGTATCGGGATTCCGGAAGCTGAGCGTGCTTATTTAGCAGGTGCCTCTGCCCAGTACGAGTCAGAAGTGGTTTACCACAACATGAAGGAAGAGTTCCAGAAATTGGGGATTATCTTTACAGATACGGATTCTGCCCTCAAGGAATACCCAGACTTGTTTAAACAATACTTTGCTAAGTTGGTACCGCCGACTGATAACAAATTGGCTGCCCTTAACTCAGCAGTATGGTCTGGTGGAACCTTTATCTACGTACCAAAAGGTGTCAAGGTAGATATTCCACTTCAAACTTACTTCCGTATCAACAACGAAAATACTGGTCAGTTTGAACGTACCTTGATTATCGTTGACGAAGGAGCAAGTGTCCATTATGTAGAAGGATGTACAGCGCCAACTTATTCAAGTAACAGCTTGCATGCTGCCATTGTAGAAATCTTTGCCTTGGATGGAGCTTATATGCGTTATACGACTATCCAAAACTGGTCTGATAACGTCTATAACTTGGTAACCAAACGTGCTAAAGCTCAAAAGGATGCCACTGTTGAGTGGATTGATGGTAACTTGGGTGCTAAAACAACCATGAAATACCCATCTGTTTACCTAGATGGAGAAGGGGCGCGTGGTACCATGCTCTCTATTGCCTTTGCTAATGCAGGGCAACACCAGGACACTGGTGCCAAGATGATCCACAATGCTCCACATACCAGCTCGTCTATTGTGTCTAAATCCATCGCTAAAGGCGGAGGAAAGGTTGACTACCGTGGACAGGTAACCTTTAATAAGAACTCTAAGAAATCTGTCTCTCACATCGAATGTGATACCATTATCATGGATGACTTGTCAGCATCAGATACCATTCCATTTAATGAAATTCACAACTCACAAGTCGCTTTGGAACACGAAGCTAAGGTATCTAAGATTTCAGAAGAGCAACTCTATTACCTCATGAGCCGTGGATTGTCAGAATCTGAGGCAACTGAGATGATTGTTATGGGATTTGTAGAGCCATTTACAAAGGAGCTTCCAATGGAATATGCTGTTGAGCTGAACCGTTTGATTAGCTATGAAATGGAAGGATCAGTTGGGTAAAACTTGATTTTAGATTTACCCAAGGTCAAGAACTTTGAAGATGAACTTGTAACAAAAAGAGACTGAGAAAAAATATTTTAAGAACAGAAAACGCATGATATCAGGAGCCAAAAAACTTGATATTATGCGTTTTATTGTGGGAAGATTTATTGTATTCTCTCATGAAATAGAGTTTTTTCCTAAGCGCTTTTGATTTTTGATATATTTTTTTGAGGACGCAGTAAGACAATATATAAAATAGTCAGTTTAAGCCATGATATAGTTGCTTAGTTTAAAATAAGCATCTTATAATAAAGCTATGGCATATAGTAGAGATTTTAAACAAGGAGCATTAGATTACATCAAAGAAGGACACAGCCATGTCGAGGCAACTAAAGTTTTTGATGTAGGCGTCAGAACTCTCTTCACGTGGGAAAAGAAAGACGTGAACAAGGATACTTAGAGAGGAAAAAGCGAGTCGTCAAAAAGCGAAAGATTCCTTTAGAGGAATTGAAAGCTTTTGTAGAGGCTCATCCAGACGCTTTTTTACGGGAAATTGCGGCACATTTTGGTTGTGCTGTTACTTCAGTATGGGTAGCTTTAAAGTAGATTAAGGTCACTAGAAAGTCGCTGAGTTTCTTGATATTTTGGATAACCTAAAAGATTTACCAGTCGTATATATTGACGAAACAGGGATCGACCGCTACCTCTATCGTCCTTATGCACGGGCTCCTAGAGGGGAGAAAGTCTATGAAAAGATTAGCGGACGGCGTTTTGAGCGGACTTCGATTGTTGCAGGACAAGTAGATGGAGAGTTTATAGCTCCCATGATTTACAAGGAAAGTATGACGATCGATTTCTTTGTGGAGTGGTTCAAAATGCGACTCCTGTCTGCTTTGAAGACACCTCATGTCATTGTCATGGACAACGCTAGTTTTCATCCCAAGAACATTTTGGATGAAAACTGCATTCAAGATAAACACTTTTTCTTACCTCTACAGCCTTATTCTCCAGATTTGAATCCTATTGAGCAAGTTTGGGCTATCTTGAAAAAGAAAGTGACGGATTTATTAAGGGAAGTTCCAAATGTTTTTGAATGTTTGGAACGCTTTTTTAAAACTAAATGACTATAATTATAAAATGCTTATTGATTTTGATTTAAAATGAGTCAAAAAGCCGTTGCACAACGGTTTTTTGTTATAATTAAATGAAGAATGTAGAATAAAAGGAGAAAACCATGACATTTGAAGAAATTCTGCCGGGGTTAAAGGCTAAGAAAAAATATGTACGAACTGGTTGGGGAGGTGCTGAAAACTATGTCCAACTTTTTGACACTATCGAGCAAAATGGGGTTGCACTTGAAGTGACACCTTATTTCCTAATCAACGTTTCTGGGGAGGGAGAAGGTTTTTCCATGTGGAGTCCGACACCTTGTGATGTTTTGGCGACGGATTGGGTAGAAGTGCATGACTAGACGTGTATTGATTACGGGAGTAAGTTCAGGGATTGGCCTAGCTCAAGCTCGCCTCTTTTTAGAGAATGACTTTCAAGTTTATGGAGTTGACCAAGGTGAAAATCCACTCTTAGAGGGTGATTTTCACTTTTTACAGAGAGATTTGACCTTGGACTTGGAGCCTATTTTTGACTGGTGTCCTCAGGTGGATGTTTTGTGCAATACTGCTGGAGTGTTGGATGATTATAAACCACTTTTGGAACAAACAGCGCAGGAAATTCAAGAAATTTTTGAAATTAACTATCTGACTCCTGTTGAGTTGACTCGGTATTATTTGACACAAATGCTGGAGAATAAAAAAGGAATCATTATCAATATGTGCTCCATTGCTTCTAGCCTAGCAGGTGGCGGTGGACACGCCTATACTTCTTCGAAGCACGCCTTGGCTGGATTTACCAAGCAGTTGGCTCTAGATTATGCTGAAGCTGGGATTCAGGTATTTGGTATCGCTCCAGGAGCAGTCAAGACAGCTATGACTGCTGCAGATTTTGAGCCAGGTGGACTGGCTGACTGGGTTGCTAGTGAAACACCAATCAAGCGTTGGATCGAGCCAGAGGAAATAGCAGAGATTAGCCTTTTCTTAGCAAGTGGAAAAGCAAGCGCCATGCAAGGACAAATCTTGACAATAGATGGTGGCTGGTCTTTGAAGTAGGAGGATCTGATGGAAATCAAAAGACACTTTGGAGTCTACGCTGTCTGCTTTGAAAATGGGAAGTTACTCTGTATTGAAAAAACGATAGGCACTTATCAACATAGGTATGATCTACCTGGAGGCAGTCAGCAACTTGGTGAAGGACTGACGGAAACGCTGACTAGAGAAGTTATGGAAGAGACGGGATTTACTGTTAGAAGCTACTCTAATCCTCGAATCTACGATGTTTTCGTCAGGGAAGAGTTAAAAAATTTTATGGTTCACCATGTCATGGCCTTGTATGATATTGAGGTAAACGAGGAGGAAGCTCAAGTTACGATTTCGGAAGCTGTGTCTGATGGTGCGAATGATTCACTCGGATATATTTGGATGGATATTCAAGAGATCACAGAAGAAAATGCATCGCCATTAGTCTTGAAGGTTAAGTCTGAATTATTAGGATTTCCAGAACTGGACAAGACTTCTTACATGAATTGGAAGGTGAATGATGAGGAAGCAACTTGCTCTTAGTGGAGAAAAACTTGATGAAAAAGTTTACCCACAACTATTTCATCATGTTGGCATGATTCGTGGGGAATATTTGTTGAGAGAGCTTAATCAAAACATCATATTAGCAAGTTGTCAGCAATTTGTAAAAGATTATCTAGAGACTATCTGCTCCCTGTACTCAGATGAAGAAGTTTGGTATCGTTTTTCTGAATTAACGAATACAGAAGCTAATTGTCTAAAGGGGACTAAAGAGTATTTTGATGAAAATCATCCCTTGTTTGGATATAGAGGAACTAGGCGTTTACTGGCGTGTCTGGATGAATTTCAGGTTGAAGCACATGTCGTTACAGAAGTTTATCAAACCAATCCCAATCTATCTGTTATCTTTCCTTTTGTCAATGATGCTGAGCAGTTAAAGCAAGCTATTACAGTATTGCGTCAGCAGGGTTTTACTGGGAAAGTCGGCACGATGATTGAATTACCGTCAGCATATTTTGACTTAGACAGCATACTGGAAGCTGGTATTTCAAAGATTGTAGTTGGAATGAATGATTTGACTTCTTTTGTTTTTGCGACTGTGAGAAACAGTCAATGGCATGATATGGAAAGTCCAATTATGTTAGATATGTTAATACAGATGCAGGATAAAGCAAGGATTAAAAATATTGACTTTGCTGTAGCAGGCTATCTGAATGATTCTTTCATACAAAAAATGAATCAGATGGATATCAAATGTATTATCCATTATAGTTCTATTCCAGAGATTTTTAATTTAGAGATTGACCATCCAGACCATCTCAAACATATAAAAGAAGAAAGTAAAAAATTACAAAGGAGCACCCATGACACCGCAAGAAATGTGGAATGCATACAAGAAAATTAACCCCTCTATAGGAGATGAAATCGATGCCTGGGCTTTTGGAGTAGATGCCGATTTCTTGGCAGATTTGGTTTTAAGCGGCGAAAAGACTGCAACAGCATCAGCCTACGACCTCTATGCACTAGAAGCTGAGTCTCTTCCGCAAGAAGGCACCTTTGACATCATTTTAGATAGTCAAAATCAGGCTGTCTGTATTGTCGAAATTACAAAGGTTTCTGTCCAGCCCTTCAATCAAGTTTCTGCTCAACATGCCTTTAAGGAAGGTGAGGGAGACAAATCACTTACCTATTGGCGTCAGGTTCATGAGGATTTTTTCACAGACTGTTTGGGTGAAGCAGGACTGACTTTTACACCTGAAAGCAAGGTTGTTTTAGAAGAATTTCGCAAGGTCTACCCCCTGTAGACTGCTAGAAGGAAGAAAGTTTTGGAAATCGCTGTCCAATCCTTTTTTCTTAGGCAAAACATGATATAATAAGTTTGTTTGAAGAAGAGCTCCAGCTCTTAAACTTAGATAGGAGAAAACTATGCAAGCAGTTGAACATTTTATTAAGCAATTTGTTCCTGAACATTATGATTTATTTTTAGACTTGAGTCGTGAGACCAAGACTTTTTCAGGAGAGGTGACTATTAGTGGTCAAGCACAGAGTGACCGCATTTCCCTTCATCAAAAAGACTTGGAAATCGCTTCTGTAGAAGTTGCAGGGGTAGCTTGTCCATTTACAGTTGACCATGAAAATGAAGCCCTTCATATTGAACTTGCGGAAGCAGGTCAAGTTGAAGTGGTTATCGCTTTCTCAGGAAAAATTACAGACAACATGACAGGGATTTACCCATCTTACTACACAGTTGATGGAGTGAAGAAGGAAGTCTTGTCTACTCAGTTCGAGAGTCATTTTGCGCGCGAAGCCTTCCCATGTGTGGATGAACCAGAAGCCAAAGCAACTTTTGACCTCTCTCTACGTTTTGACCAAGCAGAAGATGAATTGGCCTTGTCTAACATGCCAGAAATCGATGTTGAAAAACGTAAGGAAACAGGTATCTGGAAGTTTGAGACAACACCTCGCATGTCTTCTTACTTGTTAGCCTTTGTAGCAGGTGATTTGCAAGGTGTGACCGCTAAAACTAAAAATGGTACCCTCGTAGGTGTTTATTCAACCAAAGCCCACCCACTATCTAACCTTGATTTCTCACTGGATATCGCTGTTCGCTCTATCGAGTTTTACGAAGATTACTATGGAGTTAAGTACCCGATCCCTCAATCTCTCCACATCGCCCTTCCTGACTTCTCAGCTGGAGCTATGGAAAACTGGGGTCTTGTGACCTACCGTGAAGTTTACTTGGTTGTGGATGAGAACTCTACCTTTGCCAGCCGTCAACAAGTTGCTCTTGTTGTGGCACATGAATTGGCTCACCAATGGTTTGGTAACCTTGTTACTATGAAATGGTGGGATGACCTTTGGCTCAATGAAAGCTTTGCTAACATGATGGAGTACGTCTGTGTGGATGCTATTGAACAAAGCTGGAATATCTTTGAAGATTTCCAAACAGGTGGAGTACCTCACGCTCTTGAACGTGACGCAACTGATGGCGTGCAGTCTGTTCACGTCGAAGTCAAACACCCAGATGAAATCAATACGCTCTTTGACGGAGCTATCGTCTATGCCAAAGGAAGTCGCCTCATGCACATGCTTCGTCGTTGGCTAGGTGATGCCGATTTTGCCAAAGGTTTGCATGCCTACTTTGAAAAACATCAGTACAGAAATACAATTGGTCGTGACCTTTGGGATGCTCTTGGTCAAGCATCTGGCCGTGATGTTTCAGCCTTCATGGATTCTTGGTTGGAACAACCTGGTTATCCAGTTCTCACTGTCAAAGTTGAAAATGATGTTTTGAAGATTTCACAAAAACAATTCTTTATCGGTGAGCACGAAGACAAGAACCGTCTCTGGGTTGTGCCACTAAACAGCAACTGGAAAGGCTTGCCTGATACACTTGAAACTGAAAGCATCGAAATTCCAGGCTACGCAGCTCTTCTTGCTGAAAACAAAACAGCACTTCGTCTCAACACTGAAAATACAGCCCACTACATTACAGACTATCAAGGAGACTTGTTAGATGCTGTTCTTTCTGACCTAGTTGAGCTTGATAACACAAGCAAATTGCAAATCGTCCAAGAACGTCGTTTGCTTGCTGAGGCAGGACAAATTTCTTATGCAGACTTGCTTCCAGTTCTTGATAAACTTGCTAAGGAAGAATCTTACCTTGTCGTTTCAGCTGTTTCTGAAGTTATTTCTGCCCTTGAGCGCTTTATCGATGAAGGAACAGAAGCTGAAAGAGCCTTCAAAGCCTTGGTTGCTAAATTGGCTCGTCACAACTATGACCGTTTTGGTTTTGCAGCTAAAGACGGAGAATCAGATGAGGATGAATTGGTTCGTCAGTTGGCTGTTTCGATGATGATTCGCTCAAATGATGCAGAAGCTAGTCAAGTTGCTAGCCAAATCTTCGCAGTCCACAAGGAGAATCTTGCAGGACTTCCAGCAGCTATTCGCTCCCAAGTTCTGATCAATGAGATGAAACATCATGAGACCAAAGACTTGTTAGCACTTTATCTTGATACTTATACTCACGCAACAGATGCTGTCTTTAAACGTCAGTTGGCAGCAGCTCTTGCCTACAGTACAGATGCGGACAATATCCAAACCTTAATTGCTGCTTGGAAGGACAAATTTGTGGTGAAACCACAAGACTTGTCTGCTTGGTATTACCAATTCCTAGCTCACCAAGCAACTCAGGAAACAGCTTGGTCTTGGGCGCGTGAAAACTGGGCTTGGATTAAGTCAGCTCTTGGAGGAGATATGAGCTTTGATAGCTTTGTTATCCTTCCTGCACACGTATTTAAGACTCAGCAACGTTTGGCAGAATACAAGGAATTCTTTGAACCGCAACTTTCTGACCTTGCTCTTAGCCGTAACATCGGTATGGGAATCAAGGAAATTGCAGCGCGTGTTGACTTGATTAACCGTGAAAAAGCTGCAGTGGAAGCAGTCGTTCTTCAATACGGAAATGCATAAATAAGCCTAAAATAAAAAGAAAACTCAGCTATCTCATGTAATACTCTTCGAAAATCAAATTCAAACCACGTCAGCGTCGCCTTGCCGTACTCAAGTACAGCCTGCGGCTAGCTTCCTAGTTTGCTCTTTGATTTTCATTGAGTATAAAATGCAGAGAGTTGAGTTTTTTTTAAGGCAAATTTGGTATAATGGTTTTAATAAGGAGGAGTTTCTCATGATAAAAATCTTATTGGTTGAGGATGACCTAGGCCTGTCAAATTCAGTATTTGACTTTTTAGACGATTTTGCGGATGTCATGCAGGTATTTGATGGGGAAGAAGGTCTCTACGAAGCTGAAAGTGGCGTCTATGATTTGATTTTGCTCGATTTGATGTTGCCTGAAAAAAATGGCTTCCAAGTCTTGAAAGAATTGCGTGAAAAGGGGATTACGACTCCAGTTCTGATCATGACTGCCAAGGAAAGTTTGGATGACAAGGGACATGGATTTGAACTGGGAGCGGATGATTATCTGACCAAACCTTTCTACCTAGAAGAACTCAAAATGCGGATTCAAGCCCTTCTCAAACGTTCAGGTAAGTTTAATGAAAATACCTTGACTTATGGAAATGTTGTAGTTAATTTGTCAACCAATACCGTTAAGGTTGAAGATACTCCTGTCGAATTGCTGGGGAAAGAGTTTGATTTACTGGTTTATTTCCTTCAAAATCAAAATGTTATTTTGCCTAAGACTCAGATTTTTGATCGTCTATGGGGATTTGATAGTGATACAACGATTTCGGTTGTCGAAGTCTATGTTTCAAAAGTCCGTAAGAAATTAAAAGGAACCACTTTTGCAGAGAATTTGCAAACCTTGCGCAGTGTTGGGTATATTTTAAAAGATGTTCAGTAAACTAAAAAAAACATGGTATGCGGATGATTTTAGTTATTTTATTCGCAACTTTGGTGTCTTCACTCTGATTTTCTCCACCATGACTCTAATTATTTTGCAGGTCATGCACTCGAGTCTCTATACTTCGGTGGATGATAAGCTTCATGGACTGAGTGAAAATCCTCAGGCAGTTATTCAGCTTGCTGTAAATAGGGCAACAGAAGAGATTAAAGATTTAGAGAATGCCGCTACAGATACTAGTAAGACTGAGATAAAACCCAATGTCAGTTCCAACACAGAAGTCATTCTTTTTGATAAAAATTTTACCCAACTCCTTTCTGGAAATCGATTTTTGGGATTGGATAAGATTAAGTTAGAAAAGAAAGAATTAGGCCATATCTACCAGATTCAGGTTTTTAATAGCTATGGACAGGAAGAAATCTATCGCATGATTTTGATGGAAACCAATATCAGTTCGGTTTCAACCAATATCAAGTATGCAGCTATCTTGATTAATACCAGTCAGTTGGAGCAGGCTAGTCAAAAGCATGAGCAATTGATTGTGATTGTGATGGCAAGTTTCTGGATTTTGTCTTTACTTGCCAGTCTCTATCTAGCTAGGGTCAGTGTTAGGCCTCTGCTTGAGAGCATGCAGAAGCAACAGTCCTTTGTGGAAAATGCTAGTCATGAGTTACGAACTCCACTCGCAGTTTTGCAAAATCGCTTAGAGACCCTTTTTCGTAAGCCAGAAGCAACCATTATGGATGTAAGTGAAAGCATTGCATCTAGTTTGGAAGAAGTCCGAAATATGCGTTTTTTGACAACAAACTTGTTGAATTTAGCTCGTAGAGATGATGGGATTAAGCCGGAACTTGCAGAAGTTCCAACCAGTTTTTTCAATACGACTTTCACAAACTATGAGATGATTGCCTCGGAAAATGACCGTGTCTTCCGTTTTGAAAATCGGATCCATCGCACGATTGTCACAGATCAGCTTCTCTTGAAGCAGTTGATGACTATCCTATTTGATAATGCTGTCAAGTATACTGAAGAGGATGGTGAAATTGATTTTCTTATCTCGGCGACAGATCGCAATCTGTATTTACTTGTTTCTGATAATGGAGTCGGTATTTCGACAGAAGATAAGAAGAAAATTTTTGATCGTTTTTATCGAGTGGACAAGGCTAGAACCCGCCAAAAAGGTGGTTTTGGTTTAGGATTATCTCTGGCCAAGCAAATTGTAGATGCGCTTAAAGGAACCATTACTGTTAAAGATAATAAACCCAAGGGAACAATCTTTGAAGTGAAGATTGCCATCCACACACCATCTAAAAAGAAAAAATAAAAATATCGCTCCATATGGGGCGATATTTTTGATTACGTGACTTTCAGTCCGTTTCGCTAAGTCAGGTGTGAGACAGGCAAATCACCCGTTTTAGGGGGGCATGATTAAAATAACATAAAAATCTTGACAGATAAACTTAAAAAATGTAAACTATTTACTGGTTAATTAATTGGTTAAATAACCAATTTAGAAAACTATTTAATCAAGTAAAGGAAGTTAAGAAAAAGCTTCATCATTTATTGAAATGAGGGATTTATGAAATTCAGTAAAAAATATATAGCAGCTGGATCAGCTGTTATCGTATCCTTGAGTCTTTGTGCTTATGCACTGAGCCAGCATCGATCGCAGGAAAATAAGGACAATAATCGTGTCTCTTATGTGGATGGCAGTCAGTCAAGTCAGAAAACTGAAAACCTGACACCAGATCAGGTCAGTCAAAAAGAAGGAATTCAGGCTGAGCAAATTGTCATCAAAATTACAGATCAGGGCTATGTGACGTCACACGGTGATCACTATCATTACTACAATGGGAAAGTTCCTTATGATGCCCTCTTTAGTGAGGAACTCTTGATGAAGGATCCAAACTACCAACTTAAGGATGGAGATATTATCAATGAAGTCAAGGGTGGTTATATCATCAAGGTAGATGGAAAATATTATGTCTACCTTAAAGATGCAGCTCATGCTGATAATGTTCGAACCAAGGATGAAATCAATCGTCAAAAACAAGAACATGTCAAAGATAAGGAGAAGGTAAACTCAGATGTTGCTGTAGCAAGGTCTCAGGGACGCTATACGACAGATGATGGTTATGTCTTTAATCCAGCTGATATTATCGAAGATACTGGTGATGCTTATATTGTTCCTCACGGAGGTCACTACCACTATATTCCAAAAGGTGATTTGTCTGCTAGTGAGTTAGCAGCAGCTAAAGCTCATTTAGCTGGCAAAAATACGCAACCAAGTCAGCTAAGTTATTCTTCAACAGCTAGTGATAATACTAATCAAGCTATAGAGAAAGAATCAACTAGCAAGCCAGAAAGCAAAGTTGAAAATCTCCAAAGTCTATTGAAAGAACTCTACGATTCACCTAGCGACCAACGTTACAGTGAATCAGATGGTCTGGTCTTTGACCCTGCTAAGATTATCAGTCGTACACCAAATGGTGTTGCGATTCCGCATGGTGACCATTATCACTTTATTCCTTACAGCAAGCTCTCTCCTTTAGAAGAAAAGATTGCTAGAATGGTGCCTATCGGTGGAACTGGTTCTACGGTCTCTACAAATGAAAAACCTCATGAAGTAGCGTCTAGTCTAGGAAGTCTTCCAAGTAATCCATCTATATTGAATAATGCTTCTTCAACGTTAAATAAGGAAATTCCTTCAGCATCTGATGGTTATATTTTTAATCCAAAAGATATCGTTGAAGAAACGGCTACAGCTTATATCGTCAGACATGGTGATCATTTCCATTACATTCCTAAGGCGAATCAAATTGGGCAACCGACTCTTCCAAATAATGGGTTAACAACACCTTCGCCATCTCTTCCAGTCAATTCTGGTGTTTCACATGAGGAACATGAAGAAGGTGGACACGGCTTTGATGCCAATCGTATTATTGCTGAAGATGGAGCAGGATTTATCATGAGTCATGGTGATCATAATCATTACTTCTTCAAGAAGGACTTGTCAGCTGATCAAATCAAGGCAGCGCAAGACCACTTGAAAGGGGTAAATGCAGCAACACCAAATCCAGCTCATGATGACGATCACGATGAAGATCATCATGGACACCATCATGATGAAGACCATGATCACGGTTTTGATGCCAATCGTGTCATCAGTGAGGATGAACAAGGCTTTGTCATGAGTCACGGAGACCACAATCATTACTTCTTCAAGAAGGATTTGACAGCAGAGCAAATTAAGGCAGCGCAAGACCATCTGAAAACACATCATGATGCAGAGCCTGTAAAACCTCTTGCTAAAACGGTAGAGTCTTTCTCAAAAGATGCTAGCGATGAAGAAAAGATTGCTTATATCTCTAAAACTTATGGTGTTCCACTTGAAGCGATTAGAATTTCAAACGGATTCTTTGTCTTTGGAAATCCAGACCAAGCCTACGATCCAACTCATATCCACCCATATGCTGTTCGTAAGGAACATGTTCGTTTGCCACTACAAACTGGCAATCCAGAACTTGATTTCCTAAACGAACTCTATACCACTGCTTTGCGAGATGGTGTGTCTCCTTATAGTTTACAGGTAGAAAATGGTAGTTTTGTGATTCCTCATGGCGACCATAATCACTACATCAAGGTTCAAACGAAGGGCTATGAAGTAGCTTTGAAAAACAAGATTCCAGCCCTACAATCCAATTATCAACCTGGAGCTTTTGATGAGAAGGCAGTCTTGGAAAAAGTAGATCAACTTCTAGCTGATAGCAGAAGTATCTACAAAGACAAGCCTATCGAACAAAGACAGATTGAGTTAGCCTTAGGTCAGTTTACTGAAAACATGAAGAAACTGGCAACTAACTCTACAGCAGGTTATCTTGCAACACTGGATCTCTTTGATAAGCAATATATCCATATTGATGAAAGTGTCAAACCTGTTGAAACAAGCGCTCTAGATAAGAAATATCAGGCCTTGATTGATAAAATCAATACCTTGGATACAGACTCTTATGGACTTCCTAAGAAAGACCTTCTCGTTCGACTCCAAGAAGCTAAATTGGCTAAAGATGAGGCTGCTTTAGTAGCGGTTGAATCACAACTTCAAGCTCTTCAAGACTTTAATGATCGAACAGGTGTTACAACAGTTGAATACATCAAGTACTTCTACGAACACGTAAATGACGGTCGTTTGAGTGATGAACTTCGAAACAAAGTGGCTCAGTTGACTTGGACCTTGTATCAATCTCAATCCTTCCTTAAGGCAGCAGAATTGAACAAATTATTCCCAAGCATCTATCAGGCAAAACAAGAAGTGGAAGAAGCGTTGAAAGCTCAGCCAACTACTGCGAAATCAAGTCAGACAGTTCTAGATACTGAAAAAGTTGATAATCAAAGTGCCAAGACAGCCATTTATGGCTTCTTGAAAGAATTGTACGGAGACTTTATGCCTGAAGAGCATATGAATCATGTCAGCAAGGAACAAGTAGAAAGTCTTTTGAGCAAGGCAACTCAACTCTTAGAGCAAATCCAAGAAGAAGGAATCAGACAATCCTTGACAGAAGAAGTAGAAAATCTCAAAGCTGCTACAAACAAGGCTGATGCAGACTTGGATGAAGTAAACAGTCAGGTAAAAGATGTCTTGACTCGTATCGCTAGCGCTCTTCAACAAGAGAAGGAAAATGCTGAGCAAGATCCTCAGACACTTATACTCTATCAAAAGCTGTACGATATCCTCATGTCACTTCATGCTTACTTAGAAAATAATAAGGGTTCTGATGAGGACTTTGATAAGGTGGATACTCTACTAGATCAACTTTCTGCTAAGAGTAAAGATAAGGCTGCTTTACTTGAGTTGACAAAAGCTATTCTGATCTTGAATCAAGAAATCAAGTCAAAATCAAGCGCGAGTGAAGAAGCAAGTCCAGCAACAAATGCTGATAAGACAAGTGCTGAGAACCAACCAAACGCAGCTGCAGAATCTAACAGTGAAACTGCCAGTGACGAAAACAAACCGAGCAACGCAACAGATTCTAAAACTGCTGAATCAACTTCAGAAAAGGAAACAGCAGAATCTACAACAAGTACTGGAAATTAAGAAAAACCAGTAGAATAAAAAAGTTGGTAGATAAAAAGTTTGTGGTCGTAGATCTAGGAGATTTTCCCATTCAAGTCTGTTTCCTATTTCTCATTGTAATTATAAACCATGGCAACATAAGAAAACGAGCATTTCCAACTGAGGAGGTGCTCGTTTTTTGATAGTTAGAAGTAGTTTTTATCCGTCTATTTAGAGTTGATTACAAGAAATTATTGACTTGAATGTGGATATAAGATTTATTCACTGATTATAATGTTTAAATAGCGCTCCAAAGCAAAGAATTATCCTCATGAGTATGAATCTTATAAATTAACTACCTCCAAACCGTGTTCTGTCAAGCGATAGATGCTTGAACAGACCTCTTTTAAGAAACGACGGTCATGCGAAACAGTGATGAGACCGCCTGGATAGGTTGCAAAGAGTTTTCTGATTTGGGGTTGAGAAGTTGGAGAAAAGTTTCGTGTAGGTTCATCCAACAGGAGAAAGTTTGGTTTGCACAAGACTAAATCCAAAAGCAGGAGTTTACCCTGTTGTCCGCCAGATAGGGAGCGGATTTGATGTTGCATTTCTGGATAACTGAAATTGAGACTGGCTAAGTGAGATTGGATTTTCTGTAGTTCCTCTTTTTCTCCAGTTTTGCTGAGGTGGGCTATTGGTGATAAATCCAATTGCAGTTTTTTGTGGTAATCTTGTGGCATAAAACCAAGCGAAATTTCTCTTTTGGCGCTTAGTAGTTGTTGCAACTTGGCTAACAGAGTTGATTTTCCAACACCATTTGGTCCGATGATACCGATTTTTTCTCGGCCACGGACAGTTAGTTGTAACTCCTGAACTAAAACGCGCTCGCTAATGGACAAATTTTCCTTTTCCAGTTGGATTAAGACTTTAGAAGCCGGTAATGGTTGGATATCTGAGAAGAAAAGTCTGATTTCTTCCTCTTCAAGTGGCTTTTGGGTCATGGCCTGAGCTGCCCTTTCGTAGCGTTTTTCTTGTGAGAGGACAGTTTTCATCTTTTTAGCCAATAGGCGACCGGCAGTACTGTCTTTGGTAGCTCGAAGCGCAGTTTCTACATTTTGCTTGACTCGCCGATGTTTTTCCATGGTTTTATCGTAGGCTCTTTGGTCGTTAGCAGCTTGCTTGCTTTGTTTGGTAAAATTAGCCTTTCTCTGGTCGCTATAGCTATCATAGTCTAAATGCTCTACTAGCGTTTCTGCTTCTTTACGGTGCTTGACCAGTCGCAAGTGAACAATAGTGTCTGCCGTTTGAGAAAGAAAGTCTTCATCATGGGAAATGAAAATAACGGTTTGCCTCATCTTCTGTATCTGTCTTTTTAGCCAATCAACCGTCTCAAGGTCTAGGTCATTTGAAGGTTCATCTAAAAATAGAATCTCAAAGGGTTTGGCTAACTCATGGATGAGCTGAATTTTCAAAGCTTCACCCCCTGATAGACTACCAATTTCTTGGTTGCTAGCGAAGCGATCGCCATCAAAATGCAACTCCTCCGCCAAACGATAGAGGATACTGTAGTCTAAATCAGCAGGATCTAAGAAAAAGTAGTCGTGTAGAGTTTTCTTTTTCAGGTCCTCGGGGAGTTTTTGAGGAATGTAGGCTATTGATTGATAATCAGATTGAATGTCTCCCCTGATAGTGAAATCAGGCAAAGCTTCTCCCATTAAAGTTTTAAGTAAGGTTGATTTGCCATTTCCTTCCTCTCCAATAATAGCTACCTTTTCCCTATCCTGGATGGTCATGCTTAGATCAGAGACAAGGTCTCGTAAATCTTTGTTTTGTGTGATGGTCAGGTGATTGATTTTTATCATATGATTGCCCTTTCTAGAATGTTCATAGTGCATAACAAAAAGCTCTACTTTACCTAGTAGAGCCAAAGTTTATGTCAAAAAACTCTATTAATACTCTTCGAAAATCTCTTCAAACCACGTCAGCGTCGCCTTACCGTAGATATATGTAACTGACTTCGTCAGTCTTATCTACAACCTCAAAGCAGTGCTTTGAGCAACCTGTGGCTCGCTTCCTAGTTTGCTCTTTGATTTTCATTGAGTATAAAATGCCAGAAGAAAGAGCATAAAAGAGTACACAAAAAGAGACAAAAACAAGATCTACTAAATAAAGGTTCTTTATTTGATAGACTTAGTTGTTCATGTCTCCCTTACCTCCGAGTATTAGTATCTTTATACTATACCTTTAAGGAAATTTTGTCAACAGAAAACTGGAAATTCCAAGTTCTAAAATCCGAGTGGTAAGCATTTGTAATGAGTTCTTTGTTTTCCATGTGAGCATCCTCCTTGCTATCATGTATTATTGCCTATAGTATAGCACCAAAAAATATAGTGATAAATATATTAAAAAAATCGAATTTTAATTACAAAGTTTGGTGGGCTGATTTGTAGCCTTTTCATGGTATAATCAAGAGAGTAAATCTTTATGGAGGAAGTATGAAATTAAATATTCAAGAAATTCGTAAGCAGTCTGAAGGCTTGCATTTTGAACAAACCTTAGACCTAGCCGCAGACCTGCATGCACGTAATCAAGAAATTTTAGATGTAAAAGATATCCTTGCAGTTGGGAAAGTACAGTACGAAGACCGTATGTATTTCTTAGATTATCAACTATCTTATACCATTGTTCTTGCTTCAAGTCGCAGTATGGAGCCAGTTGAGTTAGTTGAATCTTATCCAGTAACGGAAGTTTTCATGGAAGGCGCAACCAACCAGCTAGATCAGGAAGTTTTAGATGATGATTTGGTCTTGCCTATCGAAAATGGAGAACTTGACCTTGCTGAGAGCGTGTCAGACAATATCCTACTAAACATTCCTATCAAGGTCTTGACGGCTGAAGAAGAGGCTGGTCAAGGATTTGTTTCTGGAAATGACTGGCAAATCATGACAGAGGAAGAATACCAAGCCCAACAAGCAGTTAAGAAAGAAGAAAACAGTCCTTTTGCTGGCTTACAAGGACTATTTGACGGAGACGAATAATGGTCTTGTCAAAAAAACGCGCACGAAAGGTGCTAGAAGAAATTATTGCTCTGTTTCCAGATGCCAAGCCCAGTCTTGATTTTACCAATCATTTTGAACTCTTGGTTGCGGTCATGTTGTCAGCCCAGACAACGGATGCAGCGGTAAATAAGGCCACACCAGGTCTCTTTGCTGCCTTTCCAACGCCACAAGCCATGTCTGTGGCGACTGAGAGTGAGATTGCTTCACACATTTCTCGCCTGGGACTGTATCGGAATAAGGCTAAATTCCTTAAAAAATGTGCCCAACAGCTACTAGACGATTTTGATGGTCAAGTCCCTCAAACACGAGAGGAATTGGAGAGTTTGGCAGGTGTTGGTCGCAAGACAGCCAATGTTGTCATGAGTGTGGGCTTTGGAATTCCAGCCTTTGCAGTAGACACTCATGTGGAGCGTATTTGCAAACACCACGATATCGTCAAAAAATCAGCGACACCGCTTGAGGTGGAAAAGCGGGTCATGGATATCTTGCCACCGGAGCAGTGGTTAGCTGCCCATCAGGCTATGATTTATTTTGGAAGAGCCATTTGCCATCCTAAAAATCCAGAGTGTGACCAGTACCCACAGTTATATGATTTTAGCAATTTGTAAGATGGAACATCGAAAGTTTTTGCTTGATTTTAAGCATGCTTTGTGCTATAGTAATTGATAACTAAATATTCCTTTAAACCTGTCCCGTGAGGCAGGCAAGGAGAACGATTAAGTAGTAGGGTGAAGTCTATACTGTTTGTAGTAGGGCTTACTTAGCTATACATTTCAAGTCTCCTTGTTTGAGGAGACTTTTCTTTTTGGAGGTTTGTCATGAAGACAAAAGAAGTTGTAGACGAATTGACCGTCAAACGAGCGATTACGCGTATTACTTATGAGATTATCGAACGCAACAAAGATTTGAATAAAATCGTCTTGGCTGGTATTAAAACTCGTGGTGTATTTATCGCCCACCGTATCCAAGAACGTTTGGAGCAACTAGAAAATCTTTCAGTTCCTGTTGTGGAATTGGATACTAAACCCTTCCGTGATGATATTAAAAGTGGAGAAGATACTTCTTTGGTTTCTGTTGATGTGACAGACCGTGAAGTTATTTTGGTGGACGATGTGCTCTATACAGGCCGTACTATCCGTGCTGCTATTGATAATATTGTAGGTCATGGTCGTCCTGCGCGCGTGAGTTTAGCGGTTTTAGTCGATCGTGGCCACAGAGAACTACCAATCCGTCCAGATTACGTTGGAAAAAATATCCCAACCAGTCGTTCTGAAGAAATCATCGTAGAGATGACAGAACTTGATGGCCAAGACAGAGTTCTGATTACTGAAGAAGCTTAGAAAGCTAAAGGAGTAGCCATGTCAGAAAATCAACAAGCATTGAACCATGTGGTGTCCATGGAAGACCTCACTGTCGATCAAGTCATGAAATTGATCAAGCGAGGAATTGAGTTTAAAAACGGAGCTCAGCTTCCCTATGAGGATCATCCGATTGTTTCCAATCTTTTCTTTGAGGATTCTACACGGACGCATAAGTCCTTTGAAGTGGCAGAGATTAAACTGGGATTGGAACGACTGGACTTTGATGTGAAGACTAGTTCAGTCAATAAGGGTGAAACACTTTATGATACCATTTTGACTTTGTCTTCTTTAGGAGTTGACGTCTGTGTGATTCGTCACCCAGAGGTTGACTACTACAGAGAGTTAATTGCTAGTCCCACGATTACGACTTCCATCATCAATGGTGGAGATGGTTCGGGCCAACACCCTAGCCAGAGCTTGCTTGATTTGATGACTATTTATGAGGAATTTGGTCACTTTGAGGGGCTCAAGGTCGCTATTGCAGGTGACTTGGACCATTCACGCGTTGCCAAATCCAATATGCAGATTTTGAAACGCTTAGGTGCAGAACTTTATTTTGCTGGACCTGAGGAATGGAGAAGTCAAGAGTTTGCAGACTATGGACAGTTTGTAACCATTGATGAAATCATTGATCAGGTGGATGTCATGATGTTTCTCCGTGTGCAACATGAACGCCATGATAGTGGAGCTGTCTTTTCAAAAGAAGACTACCATGCCCAACATGGCTTGACTCAAGAACGTTATGACCGTTTGAAAGAAACAGCAATCCTCATGCACCCAGCTCCAGTCAACCGTGATGTAGAAATCGCAGACCACTTGGTTGAAGCACCAAAATCACGGATTGTCCAACAAATGACCAATGGTGTCTTTGTTCGAATGGCAATCTTAGAATCCGTACTGGCGAGTAGAAACGCCAACTAAAACACAAGACGTTAAAAGACGCCAGTGAGCGTCCACGAGAGGTGAAAATATGACAAAAAGACTTCTAGTATTAGAAGATGGAACAATTTTTGAAGGCAAGGCCTTCGGAGCAGATATTGATGTAACAGGCGAAATCGTCTTTAATACAGGGATGACCGGCTACCAAGAATCCATTACAGACCAGTCTTATAATGGACAAATCTTGACCTTTACTTATCCTTTGGTGGGAAATTATGGAATTAACCGTGATGATTACGAATCCATTATTCCAACTTGTAAGGGAGTCGTTGTTTTTGAAGAAGCGCGTAGAGCAAGTAACTGGCGTAATCAAATGACCTTGGATGAATTCTTGAAAGCCAAGAAAATTCCGGGTATTTCAGGGATTGATACGCGTGCACTTACCAAGATTATCCGTAAGCATGGTACCATGCGTGCAACCTTGACCCATGTTGGGGACAGCATGGACCATGTGACTGACCAGCTCCAAGCAACAGTTTTACCGACAGACAATATCAAGCAGGTTTCTACTAAAACATCCTATCCAGCTCCAGGAGTTGGTTTGAGTGTTGTCTTAGTGGACTTTGGTCTCAAGCACTCAATTCTACGTGAACTTTCTAAGCGTAACTGTAACGTGACGGTTGTTCCTTATTCGACAACGGCTGAAGAAATTCTCCATCTCAATCCTGACGGAGTTATGTTGTCAAATGGTCCAGGTAACCCAGAAGATGTTCCACAGGCACTGGATATGATTCGCGGTGTACAAGGAAAAATTCCAATCTTTGGTATTTGTATGGGGCATCAACTCTTCGCCATGGCAAATGGTGCTAAGACCTACAAGATGAAATTTGGTCACCGTGGATTCAACCATGCGGTACGTGAAATTGCAACAGGACGAGTAGACTTCACCAGTCAGAACCATGGTTATGCAGTTAGCCGTGAGGATTTGCCAGAGCATTTGATTATTACCCACGAAGAAATCAATGACAAGTCAGTTGAAGGTGTGCGCCACAGATACCAACCTGCTTTCTCTGTTCAATATCACCCAGATGCAGCCCCTGGTCCACACGACGCAAGCTACCTATTTGACGAGTTTATCGAGATGATGGAAGCTTTTAAACAATCAAACTAAGAACGAGTAAAAGCTCGTTGGAGAATTTATTTAATGTCGCCCTGAGAGGCGACGAATAGAAAGGAGAAGATACATTGTTCGCGGAAGTGAACACGCCCTAAGAACTGTGTGAAAAAGATAAACATCGTCTTGACGCTGAAGGCGTCTGCACCGAGTTTCCTATTTTCACTGTGTTCTTTACGGGCTTTGTATCATAAACTATGCCTAAACGTACTGATATTAAAAAAATTATGGTGATTGGTTCTGGTCCGATTATTATTGGTCAGGCTGCTGAGTTTGACTACGCTGGGACCCAGGCTTGCTTGTCGTTGAAAGAGGAAGGTTATGAGGTTGTTTTGGTTAACTCAAACCCTGCAACTATCATGACGGACAAGGAAATTGCGGACAAGGTTTATATTGAACCAATTACACTTGAGTTTGTGACTCGTATTCTTCGTAAGGAACGTCCAGATGCCTTGCTACCAACACTCGGTGGTCAGACAGGTCTTAACATGGCCATGGAATTGTCTAAAAATGGTATCCTCGATGAGCTTGGTGTTGAACTTCTGGGTACTAAATTATCTGCCATTGACCAAGCAGAGGACCGTGACCTCTTTAAACAATTGATGGAAGAGCTCAACCAACCTATTCCTGAATCTGAAATTGTTAATACAGTAGAAGAATCAGTTGCCTTTGCAGCAACAATTGGCTACCCAGTCATCGTTCGTCCAGCCTTTACCCTTGGTGGTACTGGTGGTGGTATGTGTGCCAACGAGGAAGAATTGCGTGAAATCGCTGAAAATGGTTTGAAATTGTCACCTGTTACCCAATGTTTGATTGAGCGTTCGATTGCCGGTTTCAAGGAAATTGAGTACGAAGTGATGCGTGACTCAGCTGACAATGCTTTGGTTGTTTGTAACATGGAAAACTTTGACCCAGTTGGGATTCACACAGGGGATTCCATCGTATTTGCCCCTGCGCAAACCATGTCAGACTATGAAAACCAAATGCTACGTGACGCGAGCTTGAGCATCATTCGTGCCCTTAAGATTGAAGGGGGATGTAACGTTCAGTTGGCCCTTGATCCCCACAGCTTCAAGTACTATGTCATCGAAGTAAACCCTCGTGTATCGCGTTCGTCAGCCCTTGCTTCTAAGGCGACAGGGTATCCAATCGCTAAATTGGCTGCCAAGATTGCCGTCGGTTTGACCTTGGACGAGGTTATAAACCCAGTCACTGGTTCAACCTATGCCATGTTTGAACCTGCCCTTGACTACGTGGTTGCCAAGATTCCGCGTTTCCCATTTGACAAGTTTGAAAAAGGGGAGCGTCGTCTGGGGACACAGATGAAGGCCACTGGAGAAGTCATGGCAATCGGTCGAAACATCGAAGAATCTCTCCTTAAAGCTTGTCGTTCCCTTGAAATTGGCGTTCACCACAATGAAATGCCTGAGCTTGCATCTGTTTCGGATGATGCCTTGATTGAAAAGGTTGTGAAAGCCCAAGATGATCGTCTTTTCTATGTATCAGAAGCCATTCGTCGTGGCTACACACCCGAAGAAATTGCTGAATTGACTAAGATTGATATCTTCTATCTGGATAAACTCTTGCATATCTTTGAAATTGAACAGGAGTTGGGAGCTCATCCACAAGATCTAGACGTTTTGAAAACGGCTAAACTAAATGGATTTTCAGACCGTAAGATTGCTGAACTTTGGGAAACGACTGCAGACCAAGTTCGTCAGCTTCGTTTGGAAAACAAGATTGTCCCAGTCTACAAGATGGTAGATACTTGTGCGGCAGAGTTTGACTCTGAAACACCATACTTCTATTCAACCTATGGTTGGGAAAATGAATCTATCAGATCTGATAAAGAATCTGTACTTGTTCTAGGTTCAGGTCCAATCCGTATCGGTCAAGGGGTCGAGTTTGACTATGCAACGGTTCACTCAGTTAAGGCTATCCAGACAGCTGGTTATGAAGCCATCATCATGAACTCAAATCCAGAGACCGTTTCAACAGACTTTTCTGTATCTGACAAGCTTTACTTTGAACCCTTGACATTCGAAGATGTTATGAATGTTATTGACTTGGAGCAACCAAAAGGGGTTATCGTTCAGTTCGGTGGTCAAACAGCTATCAACCTTGCGGAGCCACTGGCAAAAGCAGGTGTGACCATCCTAGGTACACAAGTTGCTGACCTAGACCGTGCCGAAGACCGTGACCTCTTTGAACAAGCGCTCAAAGATTTAGATATTCCGCAGCCACCAGGACAAACGGCTACCAATGAAGAAGAAGCAGTTCTTGCAGCTCGCAAGATTGGCTTCCCAGTTCTTGTCCGCCCATCTTATGTACTTGGTGGACGTGCCATGGAAATCGTTGAAAACGAAGAAGATCTTCGTTCTTACATGCGCACAGCTGTTAAGGCTAGTCCAGACCACCCAGTTCTTGTCGATTCTTATATTGTTGGGAAAGAGTGCGAAGTTGATGCCATCTCAGACGGGGAAAATGTCCTTATCCCTGGTATCATGGAGCATATCGAACGTGCTGGTGTCCACTCAGGTGACTCAATGGCCGTTTACCCACCACAAACCTTGTCGCAAAAGGTGCAAGAAACAATTGCAGACTATACTAAACGCCTAGCAATCGGTCTTAACTGCCTTGGAATGATGAACATCCAGTTTGTTATCAAGGATGAAAAAGTCTATGTTATTGAGGTCAATCCACGTGCCAGCCGTACGGTTCCATTTCTTTCTAAAGTGACCAATATCCCTATGGCTCAAGTAGCAACCAAGCTCATTCTTGGTCAAAAACTTGAAGAACTTGGCTACCAAGATGGACTTTACCCTGAAAGCACCCGCGTTCATATCAAGGCACCTGTCTTCTCCTTTACCAAACTAGCTAAGGTAGACAGCTTACTTGGTCCTGAAATGAAGTCAACAGGGGAAGTTATGGGTTCTGATACGACTTTGGAAAAAGCTCTATATAAGGCCTTTGAAGCTTCTTACTTACACTTGCCAACCTTTGGTAACGTTGTATTTACCATCGCTGATGATGCCAAAGAAGAAGCCTTGGACTTGGCTCGTCGTTTCCAAAATATTGGCTATGGAATCCTCGCGACAGAAGGGACAGCAGCCTTCTTTGCCAGTCATGGATTGCAAGCCCAACCTGTTGGTAAGATTGGTGATGACGATAAGGATATTCCAAGTTTTGTACGCAAAGGAAGAATTCAAGCTATCATTAACACAGTAGGAACAAAACGAACTGCTGACGAAGATGGTGAGCAAATTCGCCGTTCAGCCATTGAACACGGGGTGCCCCTCTTTACAGCCCTAGATACAGCTAACGCCATGCTCAAAGTATTGGAAAGCCGTAGTTTTGTCACAGAAGCAATCTAGTTTAGAAAAGTTTTTCACAGTTTAAAAGCCAGCGTCAGAAAACGCTGGCTTTTGCGATATTAGTGCAGGCTATTCAACTATCAGTTCTTCACTCAAGGATGATGATGAATTGTGATGCGATAAGAATAAATTGGGAATGGCTTATGATGTTAATCGTTCACCTTTTTTGTAATTCTAGTATATCAGAGTCAATATATATTTGCATGCTACTCCCTTTTGTAAAAATGGTCATTTCAGGTGAAAAAAACGACATTTCAGATTTTCTGTTCCAGAAATAGCTATCGCTATGATATAATTATTTTATGATTATTACTATTCCTATAAAAAACCAAAAAGATATTGGTACACCATCTGATTCAGTCGTTGTTCTCGGCTATTTTGATGGTATACACAAGGGGCATCAAGAATTATTTCGTGTTGCCAATAAGGCTGCGAGAAAGGACTTATTGCCTATCGTCGTTATGACCTTTAATGAATCTCCAAAGATCGCTTTAGAGCCTTATCATCCTGATCTGTTTTTACATATTTTGAACCCTGCTGAACGTGAGAGGAAACTAAAGCGTGAAGGCGTAGAAGAATTATATCTCCTTGATTTTAGTAGTCAATTCGCTAGTCTCACGGCAGAAGAATTTTTTGCAACTTATATCAAGGCTATGAATGCCAAAATTATTGTTGCAGGTTTTGACTATACATTTGGTTCTGACCAAAAAACGGCAGAAGACTTAAAGGATTACTTTGATGGAGAAGTCATTATCGTTCCACCTGTAGAAGATGAGAAAGGAAAGATTAGTTCAACTCGTATCCGTCAAGCTATTTTAGATGGAAATGTGAAAGAAGCAGGAGAACTTTTGGGGGCACCGCTTCCATCAAGAGGTATGGTGGTTCATGGCAATGCTCGTGGTCGTACGATTGGTTATCCAACAGCTAATTTGGTGCTTTTAGATCGTACTTATATGCCAGCAGATGGCGTTTATGTCGTTGATGTTGAGATTCAAAGACAGAAGTATCGTGCTATGGCTAGTGTCGGGAAAAATGTGACCTTTGATGGAGAAGAAGCACGTTTTGAAGTCAATATTTTTGATTTTAATCAAGATATTTATGGGGAAACCGTCATGGTTTATTGGCTTGATCGCATTCGAGATATGACCAAATTTGACTCAGTTGACCAATTAGTGGATCAGTTAAGGGCTGATGAAGAAGTAGCTCGGAATTGGTCTTAAGAGATTGAGTAAACAAAAAAGAGGTTGTTTGTAACCCAAAAGATAGATGAATAAGTCTAACTTTTGAGGTCACTACACTACCTCTTTTTATTCTTTTTCAAAGGTGAAGCCTTCTCCTAGGATTTCATGGGCTTCTGTAATGGTTATAAAGGCTTGAGGATCGATTCGATGAATCATTTCCTTCATTTTCACAATCTCATTTCTACCGACAATACAGTAAATGATTTTCAAATTTTCTTTACTATAGTAGCCTTGACCAGAAATAAAAGTAACGCCTCTTCCTAGGTCATCATTAATCGCTTTAGCAAGTTGGTCAGGACGTTTTGTGATAATCATAAAGCCTTTACCAGCATAGCCACCTTCGCCAATCAAATCAATGACACGAGAAACGATAAAATCAAATAAGAGTGTGTAAGAAACCAATCTCAAGTCCTTGAAGATTAGGAGAATGAGCATGAGAATACAAAAATCTAAGATAAAGAGCAGTTTCCCCATGGATATATGAGTGTATTTATTGAGAATACGAGCTAGAATATCAGTTCCGCCCGTTGTACCTCCAGCATTAAAGATAATTCCAAGACCAATTCCCAATAGAATTCCCGCTATAAGTGCAGTAATCAGTAAATCACCTTGAAGATCAATATGAAGGGGAATACGCTCAAAAAAAGCCAACCAAGCTGACAAAGCTAAGGTTCCTAGCAAACTAGAATAGAGGGATTTTGCTCCAAATATTTTCCAAGCTAGAATGAAAAGGGGAATGTTAATCAGCAAGTTCATGAGTGAAACAGGGATTTTAAAAAGATAAAAGGTGATGAGGGTAATACCTGTCGCCCCTCCTTCAAAGAGATGATGGGGAACTACAAAATAAGTCAGGCCAAAAGCATAAATAGCAGCACCTAGTAAAATGGTTAAAATGGGGTAAATTTTTTTAATCATAGGACACCTCTTTTCTTATAAGTTGATTATATCAAATTTTTACGGAAAATTTGATTGACTCCATTAGGATTTTTAATCTTTTTTTGATATAATTAAAAGTAAGAAAACCAATCTGAATCCTAAAATAGAAAGATTGATACTATGACAAAAATTAAGATTGTAACCGATTCATCTGTTACTATTGAACCAGAACTAGTAAAACAATTAGATATTACAATTGTTCCATTATCTGTAATGATTGATAATGTTGTTTATTCTGATGCTGATTTGAAAGAAGAAGGTAAATTTCTTCAGTTGATGCAAGCAAGTAAGAATCTTCCTAAGACAAGTCAACCGCCTGTAGGTGTCTTCGCTGAAGTTTTTGAAGACCTATGCAAAGATGGTAGCCAGATTCTTGCTATTCATATGTCCCATGCTCTTTCGGGGACTGTAGAAGCAGCACGCCAAGGTGCCAGCCTATCTACTGCCGACGTGACAGTTATCGATAGTTCATTTACTGACCAAGCCTTGAAATTCCAAGTTGTTGAGGCTGCGAAATTAGCACAAGAAGGCAAAGATATGGCGGAAATTTTATCTCACGTTGAAGAGGTAAAAAAACATACAGAGCTTTATATTGGTGTTTCAACTTTGGAAAATCTTGTCAAAGGTGGACGAATTGGCCGTGTAACTGGATTGTTGAGCTCACTTCTCAATATCCGTGTTGTCATGCAAATGAAAGACCATGAATTGCAGCCAATTGTTAAAGGTCGTGGAGCTAAAACCTTTAAAAAATGGTTAGATGAGTTGACAACATCTCTCTCTGAACGTTCTGTAGCAGAGATTGGAATTTCATATTCTGGTAATGCTGACTGGGCAAAAGAGATGAAAGAAAGTTTACAAGCCTATGTTGAAAAACCAATTTCTGTTTTAGAAACCGGTTCTATTATTCAGACTCATACAGGTGAGAATGCGTGGGCTATTTTGGTACGTTACCATTCCTAAAAAAATAAAGAAAATGCGAATAAACAGCGTTTTTAACTTGACCTATAAGGGATTTTAGGATATGATTATATTTGTTAATTAGAAATTAATTTGGAGGAATCATTAACATGGCAAACAAACAAGATTTGATCGCTAAAGTAGTAGAAGCTACAGAATTGACTAAGAAAGACTCAGCAGCAGCAGTTGAAGCTGTATTTTCAGCAGTAGCTGACTACCTTGCAGCTGGTGAAAAAGTTCAATTGATCGGTTTTGGTAACTTTGAAGTTCGTGAGCGTGCTGCACGTAAAGGTCGCAACCCACAAACTGGTAAAGAAATCACAATTGCAGCTTCTAAAGTTCCAGCATTCAAAGCTGGTAAAGCTCTTAAAGACGCTGTTAAATAATTAGTCTTTAAAAAGCCTATTGTATCAAGCTTTCTAGCTTGGTCAGTAGGCTTTTTTTGTGTATAGGGGGCAAAAAAGGGGCAAAACATTATTTTCCCTTTGTTACTTGTTTTAGGATGATATCAATCTGCGTTCTCATTGTTTTATAAGAGTGATGAGTTTTTATTGTTTATCCGTAGGATGATCGACTATTTTAAATAATACTGTATTTCTAGCTTATACTCTTCTAAAATCTCTTCAAACCACGTCAGCTTCACCTTGGATTATATATGTGACTGACTTCGTCAGTCTTATCTACAACCTCAAAGCAGTGCTTTGAGCAACCTGTAGCTAGCTTCCTAGTTTGCTCTTTGATTTTCATTGAGTATTATTTGTCTCAAAATCAAACCTTGAAAGTGGATAATAACCTTCTCCGATACTTTATTGATTTTCAGCTGAAGTCATATTAAAAATATTTAAGTAGAAAGAAAAGTCATATACTGTCTATTGAGAATATTATAAATCAGATACAAAGACAGGTGAAACCTTCTGTGTTATACTAGAGATATGTTAGATTTGAAAGAATACGGTATCGTCATGTGGCCGGAGGAGAAGATTGTTTCTTTTCGTGAGAAACTCCTCAACTGGTATGATGGAAACAAGCGAGATTTACCGTGGCGTAGAAGTACAAATCCTTATCATATCTGGGTGTCTGAAATTATGCTCCAACAGACCAGAGTGGATACGGTTATCCCTTACTATGAACGATTCTTGGACTGGTTTCCAACAGTGGAAAGTTTGGCAACTGCCCCTGAAGAAGGTTTGTTGAAGGCTTGGGAAGGTTTGGGTTATTATTCTCGAGTTCGTAATATGCAGGCTGCAGCCCAGCAGATTATGACTGACTTTGGTGGTCAATTTCCAAACACCTATGAAGGAATTTCCAGTTTAAAAGGAATTGGTCCTTACACAGCAGGAGCCATTTCCAGTATCGCTTTTAATTTGCCTGAGCCAGCGGTCGATGGTAATGTCATGCGGGTTTTGGCGCGTCTATTTGAAGTCAACCACGATATTGGGATTCCAAGTAATCGTAAAATTTTTCAGGCAATGATGGAAATCTTGATTGACCCAGAACGTCCGGGTGACTTCAACCAAGCTCTGATGGACTTGGGGTCTGATATTGAGGCTCCTGTAAATCCTAGACCAGAAGAAAGTCCAGTTAAGGACTTTAGTGCGGCATATCAGAATGGAAGCATGGACTGTTATCCAATTAAAGCTCCTAAGAAAAAGCCGGTCCCTATTTATCTTAAAGCCTTGGTGGTCAAAAATACTCAGGGACAATTTTTACTTGAAAAAAATGAAAGTGAAAACTTGTTGGCAGGATTTTGGCATTTCCCCTTGATAGAAGTTGATGAGTTTCCGCAAGAAGAGCAGTTTGACCTCTTTCATCAGATTGCGGAAGAAAGTGTGAACTTTGGCCCCAGTCCAGAAGAGAGTTTCCAGCAGGACTATGACCTAGAAGTTGATTGGCTTGATGTTTATTTTGAGACTGTCAAGCATGTCTTTAGCCATCGCAAGTGGCATGTTCAAATTGTAGCAGGTCAGGTGAGTGACTACCATGATTTTTCAGATAGGGAAGTTCGCTGGCTTTCACCAGAAGAGTTTAAGAATTACCCACTTGCCAAACCCCAACAAAAAATCTGGCAGGCTTATGCACAAACTAACTTAGACAGTAGCAAAGACTAGCTATCGTGTCGTCTTGTTATTTTTTTGGTATAATAGTAGAGAAAAAGGTGAACAAATGAAAAAAATATTAATTGTAGATGATGAGAAACCAATCTCGGATATTATCAAGTTTAATATGACCAAGGAAGGTTACGAGGTTGTAACTGCTTTTAATGGTCGTGAAGCGCTAGAACAATTTGAATCAGAACAGCCAGATATTATTATTTTAGATTTGATGCTTCCAGAAATTGATGGTTTAGAAGTTGCGAAGACTATTCGCAAGACAAGTAGTGTGCCTATTATCATGCTTTCAGCTAAGGATAGCGAATTTGATAAGGTTATCGGTTTAGAGCTTGGGGCGGACGACTATGTAACCAAACCCTTCTCAAATCGTGAGCTTCAGGCGCGTGTCAAAGCTCTTCTCCGTCGTACAGATTTGACTTCTGTAGATAATCAAGAGTCTGATGAAAAGAAAACTCAGCCCTTGCAAATTGGGGACTTGGAGATTGTGCCAGATGCTTATGTAGCTAAGAAATACGGTGAAGAACTAGACTTGACCCACCGTGAATTTGAACTCTTGTACCACTTGGCTTCTCATATCGGTCAAGTGATTACGCGTGAACATTTGCTTGAAACTGTCTGGGGTTATGATTATTTCGGAGATGTTCGAACAGTTGATGTAACTATCAGACGTTTGCGTGAGAAGATTGAAGACACACCAAGTCGTCCGGAGTATATCCTAACACGTCGAGGTGTTGGTTATTATATGAGAAATAATGATTAAACTAATTAAAGACACAGTTTTAACCAGTGATTTTATCTTTATCCTCATTTTACTTGGCTTTATTTTAGTCGTGACCTTGCTTTTACTAGAAAATCGTAGGGATAATATTCGGTTGAAGCAAATCAATCAAAAGGTAAAAGACCTGATTGCAGGAGATTATTCTCAAGTATTGGATATGCAGGGAAGCTCTGAAATCACTAATATTACCAATAATCTCAATGATTTATCTGAAGTAATTCGGTTGACTCAAGAAAATCTGGAACAAGAGAGTAAAAGGTTACACAGTATCCTCTCTTACATGACAGATGGGGTTCTTGCGACCAACCGTCGGGGTCAGATTATCATGATTAATGACATGGCTAAGAAACAGTTAGGTGTTCAGAAAGAAGATGTTCTCAACAAAAGTATTCTAGAATTGCTTAAGATTGAAGATGAGTATGAACTTCGTGATTTGATCACCCAAATTCCTGAGCTCATCATTGATTCTCAGGATGCTAATGGTGAGTATCTGAGCCTTCGTGTTCGCTTTGCTTTGATTCGTCGAGAGTCTGGCTTTATTTCGGGTCTGGTTGCTGTTTTGCATGATACGACTGAGCAGGAGAAGGAAGAACGCGAGCGGAGACTCTTTGTTTCCAATGTTAGCCATGAGTTACGGACACCCTTAACCAGTGTTAAATCTTATCTTGAAGCTTTGGATGAGGGAGCCTTGTGTGAGACCGTAGCACCAGACTTTATCAAGGTATCTCTAGACGAAACCAATCGTATGATGCGCATGGTAACAGACCTCCTTCATCTCTCTCGGATTGACAATGTGACCAGTCATCTGGATGTGGAATTGATTAATTTTACTGCCTTTATTACTTTTATCCTTAACCGTTTTGATCAGATAAGAGGGCAGGATGAAGAGAAGAAATACGAACTGGTGAGAGATTACCCTATCAATTCTATCTGGATTGAGATTGATACAGATAAGATGACACAGGTCATTGATAATATTCTCAACAATGCTATTAAATATTCTCCAGATGGTGGGAAAATCACAGTGACTATGAAGACAACTGATGATCAGATGATTTTATCTATCTCAGACCAAGGTTTGGGTATTCCTAAGCAGGATTTACCACGCATCTTTGACCGTTTTTATCGTGTGGATCGTGCTAGAAGTCGTGCCCAAGGTGGAACAGGTCTGGGACTGTCTATTGCCAAAGAAATTATCAAACAACATAAGGGCTTTATTTGGGCCAAGAGTGAATACGGTAAGGGATCAACTTTCACAATTGTGCTCCCTTATGATAAGGATGCAGTTAAAGAAGAAGTATGGGAGGATGAAGTAGAAGACTAGAATGAGTGAAACAGGCTTTAAATACAGTATTTTAGCGTCGGGTTCCAGTGGGAATTCCTTTTATCTGGAAACACCAAAAAAGAAGCTTTTAGTGGATGCAGGCTTGTCTGGCAAGAAAATTACAAGCCTACTTGCTGAAATTAATCGCAAGCCAGAAGACTTGGACGCCATCTTGATTACCCATGAGCATTCAGATCATATCCACGGAGTGGGTGTCTTGGCTCGCAAATATGGTATGGATTTGTATGCCAATGAAAAAACTTGGCAAGCTATGGAAAATAGTAAATATCTTGGCAAGGTGGATTCTTCTCAGAAGCACATCTTTGAGATGGGCAAAACCAAGACATTTGGAGATATCGATATTGAGAGTTTTGGTGTGAGTCATGATGCAGTCGCACCGCAGTTCTATCGCTTTATGAAGGATGATAAAAGTTTTGTTCTTTTGACAGATACAGGTTATGTCAGTGACCGTATGGCAGGAATTGTCGAAAATGCGGATGGCTATCTCATTGAGTCCAATCATGATGTAGAGATTTTACGAGCAGGTTCTTACGCTTGGCGACTCAAACAACGAATCCTATCGGATCTCGGTCACCTTTCTAACGAAGATGGTGCTGAAGCCATGATTCGGACGCTAGGAAATCGCACTAAGAAAATCTACCTTGGTCACTTGTCTAAGGAAAACAATATCAAGGAGCTAGCTCACATGACCATGGTCAACCAGCTAGCGCAAGCTGATCTGGGAGTCGGAGTAGATTTTAAGGTTTATGATACCTCACCAGATACCGCAACACCATTGACAGATATATAAAAAGAAGGCGAGTGCCTTCTTTTTATATATTAGTAGATATTTGTTGTGGTATAATGTTTAAAAATGATATAGGAGAAGTAGTGTGAAAAGAAAATGGTTATTTAAGGATTACTATGATACAACGATTATCATACTTGCGTTGATATCTGTTGTTTTAGTCTTGCTTGGATTTGCTGAGATGATTGACTTGGATAATCCTCCATACAATATTATTGATTTACTACTTTGGGGTGTTTTCGTGGTGGATTATGGCTGGCGGTTCTTTTTAAGTAAAGGGAAATGGCGATTCATAATTGAAAATATCTTTGATCTGCTAGCTATCCTTCCTTTAAATGCTATTTTTACAGTGTTTCGATTAGGACGCATCTTTCGCCTAGCAAGGCTGACAAAATTACTGAAACTGACTCGTCTTTTAAGAATCGTTGGATTGACTGGTAAGCTGGAAAAGAAGATTGGAAAACTCTTACGAACAAATGGCTTGCTTTATATTTTCTATCTCAATTCCTTTATTGTGCTGGTAGGAAGTTCGATTTTATCCGTTGTTGAAGAAAAATCTTTCTCAGATAGTCTTTGGTGGGCTCTTGTTACTGTAACGACAGTTGGTTATGGGGATATTGTTCCGAATTCGATCTTTGGTAAATGGTTAGCTGTCTTATTAATGCTTGTTGGTATTGGAACAATAGGAATGTTAACGAGTGCCTTGACGAACTTTTTTGTAAAAGATAATCCAGATGAACAGATAAAACTTGATAAACTCCAAGATGAATTATCTAGTCAGAGAATATTACTAGAGAAACAATCTGAAAAGATAGAAGAACTACATCGAATGATAAAAGACTTAGTTGAAAAAATATAATAAAGGTGAGACAAAACTTGATTCGAGGAGAAATCAAGTAAGTCTTGACACAATAAAACGCATAATATCAAGGTCTTCTGGCACCTTACATTATGCGTTTTTGTGATTTTTATTAGAATGGCAATTTTCCAGCGAAAGCACCTAATTTTTTCTTAGTCGTTTCATCGATTTGTTCAAGAGCAGAGTTGATAGCCTGAACAGTCATATCTGAAAGAGTTTCAAGATCTTCTGGGTCAACGACAGCTGGATTGAAGTCAATGCTGACAACTTTTTTGTCACCAGTTAAGGTCGCTTGGACAAGGTCTTGAGCAGATTTGCCAACAAATTGCATAGCAGCAAGTTCTGCTTGGCTTTGTTCCATTTGTTTTTGAAGTTTTTGTGCTTGGCGCATCATGTTTTGCATGTTCATCATGGTGATTTATAGTTTCCTTTTATCTTATTTTCTTTCTTATTTTATCAATTTTGAGGTTAAAAGTCTATTGTTAGTATAAATCCCTCAACATTAAATTTTTTGAAAATTTAATGAAAGATGAGTGAAAACATGGTATAATGAAACGTAAAATTAATTCAGGTTTCCTGAACCGATAGGAGTAAACAATGAAAAAAACTAGGTTTTGTCCTTTTATCTTCAGCCTTGCTATTGACAGCTTGTGCTGTTAGGTTTGAAAAATCAGCAGATACAACCGATTCGTCTAAGGTGACAGCTTTGTCTGAAGACAAGCAGAAAATGCTTGATAAGGCCACAGCTGACTATAAGACTTTTGTGCAAGAGCAAATCGATAATCTGTTGACAGATACGGAAGGCTTTGTCAAACTGTTGAAAGAAGGTAAGTTAGAAGAAGCTAAGAAGGTTTATCCACTGATTCGTATGTCCTATGAGCGTTCAGAACCAATTGCCGAAAGTTTTGGTGAATCAGATGTCAAGATTGACTTCCGTTTGGCAGACTACATGGACGAAAACAAGACAGAAGAAGGTTGGGCAGGTTTCCACCGTATTGAACGTATCCTTTGGGAAGACAATACAACTAAAGGAACTGAAAGTCAAGATAAGGAAGAATAAATCTGCTCTAATAAAAAAACTTTGTTCTCTAGAAACCATCGTGTGGCTAGCTAGAGTGCAAAGTTTTTTTGATTTTCTAATTAAAATGCAGACTGTATTCTTTATAATCACAAGGCTATTAAGAGAGCAGTGGATATCAAAATGATGATTTTGAGTTTTTGTTATTTTGGCTTTGTAGCAAGGTAACATAGTCGCTTTTTGTGTGGAATAAGTGGGAAAGAAAAACAGTTCTTTGAGTTTGATCGATAAAGTAAAGCAAGATATATTGACCGATAATTTTTCCTCGTGTGGGGTACTTACTATTGATTTTAAGTCCGATTTTTTCATCTGCATCAAAGCCAGCTTCAGGAAAGGTTTCTAAACTTTTTAAGCCGTCTAAAATTTTGGCCACAGTATTTTTAGCCGACTGGGGTGATAAAAGAACAGTAGTAATGTAATCATGAATACTGTCAATTGCTTGACTCACTTCGGTAGATAGAATCACTTTATAAGTCATATCGTAGCCTCATATCATCTAGGGAAGTTCCTTGTCCGGATTCATATTCTCTTAAGGCGCGTTCAGATTGGGCTTGTAGTTCTTGAATCAATCGTTCACGGTGTAAATCTTCTGCAGTTTTTATTGGCAAATCCTGTTCGAGAACAATCTGCTCGATAAAAAGACTAATAGCATCCGTCATAGTCATTCCTTTTTCCTTGATGATAGCTCTAGCTTGTTCCATTGATGACTCGTTGATTTTAAAATTGTATTGCTTAGTAAGTGATGTCGTCATGGTATATCTCCAATCTATACTATATATAGCTAGTATATATCTTTTATATTTTTTAGGCAAGAGAAAACTTTGTACTCTAGAAACTACCGAGAGTGCAAAGTTTTTTAGTTTGGAACATGAAAACAGCAGTTGATTTCAAGAAATAAAAAAGAACAGCCGAAGCTGTCTTTCTATCATTATTTGAGACCGTATTTTTTGTTGAAACGATCCACGCGTCCATCTGCTTGAGTGAACTTTTGACGTCCAGTGTAGAATGGGTGTGAGTCTGATGAAATTTCCACACGGATCAATGGGTAAGTTTCGCCTTCGAACTCAACTGTTTCGTTAGAGCGTTTTGTTGAACCGCTAAGGAATTGGTAACCAGTAGTTGTGTCCATGAAGACAACTGGGCGATATTCTGGATGGATATCTTTTTTCATTTTGCAATATTTCCTTTCTGCCATGGTCTCTTTGCGAGCCATAGATTGTTACCATACTAGTCTATCAGATTCTGAAAAGTTTGGCAAGTATTTTATCAGTTTTTAAGCAAGTTTTTTAACTTTTGGTAGATGATTTCGTTTTCCTCTAGACTATAGGAATTAGCACCGCTTGCTAGAGGGTGGCCTCCTCCATCATGTTCTTTGGCAATTTCATTGATAGGATGAATTTTACTGCGTAAGCGAACGCGGTAGTGGCCATCAGCCTGCTCTACAAAAATTCCCCAGAGACTCACACTATCAATACGTCCAGGTGCACCGACAACAGCTGCAGTTTCAGCATCGGTGACATTGAATCGTTTTAAGATTTCCTGACTCAGGATAACGCGCGCTGCACCATTTTCATCCACTTCCAGATGGTCGTAGATGTAGCCTTGAAGTTTAGCAATTTTGTAACTCATAGTGTCCATTTTGCGAGTGAGAGTTGCAAAGTCAAAGTTATGTTCTCTCAAATAAGCAGCAAGGTGAAGAGTCCGTGCAGTCGTAGAAGGATAAAGGAAGCGACCTGTATCACCGACAATTCCTGCAAAGAGCAACTCAGCAGCGCGACCTGACAAGGCAAGTTGGGTTGTTTCAGCAAATAGGGTAATCATCTCGCTAGCACTACTTGAACTAGTATCCACCCAAGATAGGTCACCATATACATCATCATTTGGATGGTGGTCAATCTTAATGAGAAAATCACCTTGACGATAGCGCTTATCATCGATACGAGCAGTATTGGCCGTATCACAGACGATAACAAGTGCGCCTTGGTAGGTACTATCTTCAACAAGATCCATCTCAGCCATCCAAGTAAGAGTTGGTTCATCAAAACCAACTGCTTTGATGGTTTTTTCTGGGAAATGATGTTTGAGAAGAGCTTTCAAGCCCACTTGACTTCCCAAGGCATCAGGGTCTGGTTTCATATGACGGTGAATGATAATCGTGTCGTATTCTTTGATTTTTTCTAAAATTTGATGGCAAATATCCATAAATAACCTCAATTCTTTCTCATTTCATTGTAGCACAAGAATTTTTATTTTTAAAATGAAAAAGATGTGATATAATGGAGAAAGATAAATTGAGGAGGATGATATGGCATTAGCAAAAATTGTATTTGCCAGTATGACCGGTAATACCGAAGAAATTGCAGATATTGTAGCAGACAAATTACGTGAATTGGGCTTGGATGTCGATGTTGATGAATGTACAACTGTTGACGCTTCAGACTTCTTGGAAGCAGACATCGCTATCGTTGCGACCTATACTTATGGTGATGGGGAATTGCCAGATGAGATGATGGACTTCTACGAAGACCTAGCAGACCTCAACTTGAATGGTAAAATCTACGGAGTGGTCGGCTCAGGTGATACCTTCTACGATGAGTTCTGTAAGGCTGTTGATGACTTTGACCGTGTTTTTGTTTCAACAGGGGCAGAAAAAGGTTCAGAGTGTGTCAAAGTTGATCTCTCTGCTGAGGAAGAAGACATTGAACGCTTGGAACAATTCGCAGAAGAATTGGCTGCTAAAGTAGGATAAGCATAAACGTGCGCTAATGCAATCAATCAGTGCATTTTTCTTATCGTGACTTGGGATTTTACTAGCCTATTTGATGGCTTTTTGATACAATAATTCAAATAAAGGAGGAGACTGTATGGATTTAGATAGTATTCGCCAAGAAATTGATCAAATCGACGACCAAATCGTCAAGCTCTTAGAAGAACGAATGCATTTAGTTGAGGGTGTAGTTGCCTATAAGAAAGCTTCTGGAAAAGCTATTTTAGATACCAAAAGAGAAGAAGCTATCTTTGAGAAAGTAAGAAACCGTGTAGAGGATAAGCAGTATCAGGAGACGATAGTTGCGACTTTTTCAGATATTCTCAAGCGTTCTAGAGACTACCAGGAGGAGGTGAAGGCGCGTGATTAATCAATCGAATCAAGAAAAAATACAGCAGTATTTGGTACTAACCGGGATGGCCCTGATCATCGGTCTCTTGGTCGGTGCGATTGATATGATCTTTGGTCGAGGATTGCTTCTGATCGGGGATTTCCGAAGCCAACACTGGCCCTTGATTCTGTTTTTGGCCTTAGCAGGGCTTGTCATTGTTTATCTCTATAAGCGATTTGGTGGCAAGGCTTCAAAAGGGATGGGCCTGGTCTTTGATGTTGGGCATGCGCGTGAGGAGGAAATCCCCTTGGTCTTGGTGCCTTTGATCATGCTGACGACATGGATGAGCCACCTCTTCGGTGGTTCGGTCGGTCGGGAAGGCGTGGCTGTCCAGATTGGAGCAACCCTTTCACACCGTTTTGCGCGTCATATCAAGATAGCCGATGCTTCGCGTATCTTTCTTATGACCGGGATGGCAGCCGGTTTCGCTGGGCTCTTTCAGACGCCGCTGGCTGCAACCTTTTTTGCCCTTGAAGTCTTGACTGTTGGGGAGTTGCAGCTAATTGCTCTCTATCCAGCGCTTATCGCCTCGATCGTGGCGAGCTTCACCTCTCATGCCCTTGGCTTGGAGAAATTTGCTGTGCCACTCAAGGAAACGCTGATCTGGACACCAGAGACCTTGATCAAAGTTGCTCTTCTTGGCCTAGCTTTTGGCCTTGCTGGAAAGCTCTTTGCAGTCAGCCTTTTCTGGTTGAAGAAAACAGTCGCCAAAGTCCTGCCGAATCCATATATCCGGATTGCTGTCATAGGGGCTGGACTCAGCTTGGTCCTCTTGGCTCTTCAACTGACCAAGGTCGGCTCTTATAGTGGACTAGGGACCAATTTGATTGACGTGGCCTTTCACCAAGGCAATGCGCAGAGCTATGACTGGATCTTGAAGCTTCTCTTTACCGTGGTGACCATCTCTGCTGGTTACCAAGGAGGAGAAGTGACACCGCTCTTTGCGATCGGAGCTACGCTTGGAGTCTTTCTCGCACCTATACTGGGCCTACCCGTCTTGGTCGTAGCAGCTATCGGCTATGCCTGTGTCTTTGGTAGTGCGACCACGACCTTGCTCGCACCGATCTTGATTGGAGGAGAGGTCTTTGGGTATGGCAATCTTCCTTTCTTTGTTATCGCCTGTGTTATCGCCTATTGCCTGCCAAAAGAGTGGAGCATTTATTCCGGTCAAAAAGTTGCAAAAAAGTAGGGAAATAGCTTTACAAACCTGAAAATATCTGATATGATAGTTTTTGTGCGTAATGGAAGCACAAAAATACAGTTTATCCGCTGAGGGAAGTCCCTCAAGATTGACAAAGATAGGAGAATAAAATGAATCCATTAATCCAAAGCTTGACTGAAGGTCAACTTCGTACAGATATCCCATCATTCCGTCCTGGTGACACTGTTCGTGTACACGCGAAAGTTGTCGAAGGTAACCGTGAACGTATCCAGATTTTTGAAGGTGTTGTTATTGCACGTAAAGGTGCTGGCATCTCAGAAAACTACACAGTTCGTAAAATCTCTAACGGTGTAGGTGTTGAGCGTATCTTCCCAATCCACACTCCACGTGTTGAAAAAATCGAAGTTGTACGTTACGGTAAAGTACGTCGTGCGAAATTGTACTACTTGCGTGCTCTTCAAGGTAAAGCGGCTCGTATCAAAGAAATCCGTCGTTAATTCGACTAAAAAACTCTGCTTCTTCAGCAGAGTTTTTATCTAGCTCCCTTAGTTCAATGGATATAACAACTCCCTCCTAAGGAGTAGTTGCTGGTTCGATTCCGGCAGGGGGCATTAATTAGACATTAAAAACCGCTCAGCTGAGCGGTTTTCGTCTATTCATACCCTTTTACAGTACCCATGTACGGATGGCATGGGCAACGCCGGATTCATCGTTAGATTTAGTTATGTATTTGGCGATTTTTTTGATTTCTGGATTTCCATTTTCCATGACAACTGGATTGCCAACGACTTCCAGCATGGCACGGTCGTTTTCTTCGTCACCGATAGCCATGGTTTCATCTTTGGTCAATCCGAGTTTTTCAGCTAGGTGAGTGATGGCTGAACCTTTGTCCACATTCTTTTTAAGGAGTTCGAGGTAGAAAGGAGCAGATTTGTTGATAGAGTAGCGTTCGTAAAATTCCGCTGGTATCTTTTCAATTGCAGCATCGAGAATTTCTGGTTCATCGATAAACATACACTTGACGATTTCCTTGCCAGCCATTTCTTCAGGGGTGCGGTAGAAGATAGGCATGCTGACGAGGGTTGATTCGTGCACTGTGTATTTTCCGATATTGCGATTGGCAGTGTAGATACCGTCCTTGGTAATGGCGTGCATGTGAACACCAAGCTTACGACTGAGAAATTCCATATCCAGATAGTCCTCATAAGTCAAGGATTCGCTGATAATCTCATGTCCTGTAGCGGTTTCTTGGACAAGGGCACCATTGAAAGTCACAACATAGTCACCCTCGTCTCTCAACTGCAAGTCGTCGAGAAGTTTGGCAACACCTGCGATAGGGCGGCCAGTTGCAATCACGACTTTGACACCAGCTTCTTTGGCATCTTGGATGGCAGAAAAGACTTCAGGAGTGATTTCCTTTTGGCTGTTGACTAGGGTTCCGTCAATATCGACGGCAATTAGTTTAATACTCATAAAATTCCTCTTCTAGTTTTTATTTGGGGTAAAATGATCGTTCTCAATCAAGTGTAAAAATTGCTGGGTAATGCTTGCGAAGATGCTGTTTTGGTCCAACATTTCTTTTGGAAAATAAAAGCGATTATCTCCGTGTCGACTGCCAGCAAGAGATTGGACGATAGGAGACAGGCTAGAGAGTTCGGCTAGTTCTCCATTTTTTTGTAAAATCTCAATCTGTGTTCGTGGATTTTCAGATTCGGGACGATAGATATCATAAGGGAGGTCGAAGTTCTTATGAATAGCAGTGTAGTAGTCCGGATCAAAGCCGATATCCTCAACTAATTTTCTCATGCTGGCGAGTTGGTCTTGATCCTCTTGTGAAAAGGTAATGGATTTAAAGACCTTGCGGTTGACAAAGCGCTGTGATAAGTCTGCTAAAATCTTGTCAGGACTGGTCATCCAGAGTTGGAAGTAGGTATTCATCACACCATCATCCAGAGCCAGATAATCAGACAAGGTCACATTTTTTTCAAAGAATGGCAGGAGATGTGGAGAAGTTCGGGCAAAGAAGTCCTTGTCTTCTGGATAAAGTTCCTTAGCCCGCTTGAGAAGATTCTGTAGGAGAACTTCCATAGCCCGAGTTGCTGGGTGGAAATAAACCTGCATGTACATCTGGTAGCGACTGAGGACGTAGTCTTCGATGGCGTGCATGCCATTGCGCTGAAAGGCGATACCATTTGCGACAGGACGAATGACTCGGAGGATCCGAGTTAGGTCAAATTCCCCATAAGATGCTCCTGTAAAATAGGAGTCGCGCAAGAGATAGTCCATGCGGTCCGCATCAATCTGACTGGAAATGAGTTGCACGACCTGCTTGTTAGGGTAGGTATGGTCTATGACACTGGCTACCTTTTCTGGAAAATCTGGCGCTACTTGTAGTAGGACTTGGTGAATCTCCGTTTCAGGACTTTGGATAATCTCCTGAGTAATAGCTTCGTGGTCTGTATCAAAGAGATGTTCAAAAGTATGGGAGTAGGCACCATGTCCGAGGTCATGTAGGAGAGCAGCGGTCATGGTCAAGAGAGACTCGGCAGGATTCCATTCTTCAGGATATTTTTCTTCAAAAATCTCCGTGATGCGTCGTGCAATTTCATAGACTCCTAGACAGTGTGAGAAGCGGCTGTGCTCCCCACCGTGGAAGGTATAACTGGAAGTTCCCAGTTGTTTGATACGACGCAAGCGTTGAAATTCTTTTGTATTGATCAAGTCATAGATGATTTGATTATTGACATGGATGTAGTTGTGAACTGGGTCACGGAATACTTTTTCGTTCATATGACCATTATAGCAAAAAGCTAGAGTTTTTGGTAAAATAGTAGGACAAGAGACAAGAAAGAGGACTTGATGTGAAGATTCGGATGCGAAATACGATTCAGTTTGATGAGCAGTTGGAAGTGATTGACCAGCTTTATGACGTGGAAGTGCATGAAAAAGGAGATTATAGCTACCTGCTTTTCTATAATGAGGAAAAGGAAAAAGTAGTGATTAAATTTCATGGTCAAGAGCTGGTGATGAGTCGTTTTTCCAATCCCAAGACCATTATGCGCTTTCTAAAGGATAGTGATAGTTTAGCCTATATCCCCACACCTATGGGCATGCAGGAGTTTATTATCCAAACGAATCGTTATCAAGTGGATGGACAAAAGATCTATTTAGACTATCAACTACAAAATCAAGAGGGACACCTCTTTGCCAGCTATCAATTGGAAATTATTTGGGGCTAGTCTCTTGTCTTTTCAAATTTAGCTAGCTATCTTCTCGGATTGGCTTTCTAGTGTGGTAGATTAGGCTAATTTTTGGTATAATAAAAGTTATGGAAATCGAAAAAACCAATCGTATGAATGCGCTCTTTGAATTTTATGCGGCGCTTTTGACAGATAAGCAAATGAATTATATCGAGCTCTACTACGCTGATGATTACAGCCTTGCTGAGATTGCCGAGGAGTTTGGTGTCAGTCGTCAGGCTGTCTACGACAATATCAAGCGGACAGAAAAGATTCTGGAAGATTATGAGATGAAATTGCACATGTACTCGGACTACATTGTCCGTAGTCAAATTTTTGATCAGATTTTGGAGCGCTATCCCAAGGATGACTTTCTGCAGGAGCAGATAGAAATTTTAACAAGCATTGATAATAGAGAATAAGAGGAAGAAACATGGCATTTGAAAGTTTAACAGAACGTTTGCAGAACGTCTTTAAAAATCTACGTAAAAAAGGAAAAATCTCTGAATCTGATGTTCAAGAGGCAACCAAAGAGATTCGCTTGGCCTTGCTTGAGGCCGACGTTGCCTTACCTGTTGTAAAGGACTTTATCAAGAAAGTTCGTGAGCGTGCAGTCGGCCATGAGGTCATTGATACACTTAATCCTGCGCAACAGATTATTAAAATCGTTGATGAGGAACTGACAGCTGTTTTAGGTTCTGATACGGCAGAAATTATCAAATCACCTAAGATTCCTACAATCATCATGATGGTTGGTTTGCAGGGAGCTGGTAAAACAACTTTTGCTGGTAAATTGGCCAACAAACTCAAGAAAGAAGAAAATGCTCGTCCTTTGATGATTGCGGCGGATATTTACCGTCCTGCTGCCATTGATCAGCTGAAGACACTGGGACAACAGATTGATGTTCCTGTCTTTGCTCTTGGGACAGAGGTTCCAGCTGTTGAGATTGTTTGTCAAGGTTTGGAACAAGCTCAAGCCAATCATAATGACTATGTCTTGATTGATACGGCAGGTCGTTTGCAGATTGATGAGCTATTGATGAATGAGCTTCGTGACGTGAAAGCACTGGCTCAGCCAAATGAAATTCTCCTTGTCGTTGATGCCATGATTGGTCAAGAAGCGGCCAATGTTGCGCGTGAGTTTAATGCTCAGTTGGAAGTGACTGGGGTTATCCTTACCAAGATTGATGGGGACACTCGTGGTGGTGCTGCTCTATCTGTTCGTCACATTACTGGAAAACCAATCAAGTTCACTGGTACAGGTGAAAAGATTACGGACATTGAAACCTTTCACCCAGATCGCATGTCTAGCCGTATCCTTGGTATGGGGGATATGCTCACTTTGATTGAGAAAGCTTCTCAAGAATACGATGAGCAAAAAGCCCTTGAAATGGCTGAGAAGATGCGTGAAAACACCTTTGATTTCAATGATTTCATTGATCAGTTGGATCAGGTGCAAAACATGGGGTCGATGGAAGACTTGCTCAAGATGATTCCAGGTATGGCCAACAATCCAGCCCTTCAAAACATGAAGGTGGATGAGCGCCAGATTGCGCGCAAACGTGCCATTGTTTCTTCTATGACGCCTGAAGAGCGTGAAAATCCAGATTTGTTAAATCCAAGCCGTCGTCGTCGTATTGCCGCAGGTTCTGGAAATACATTTGTCGAAGTCAATAAATTTATCAAGGACTTTAACCAGGCTAAACAGCTCATGCAAGGTGTTATGTCTGGAGATATGAACAAGATGATGAAGCAAATGGGTATCAATCCAAATAATCTTCCTAAAAATATGCCAAATATGGGAGGAGTGGATATGTCTGCCCTTGAAGGAATGATGGGACAAGGTGGTATGCCTGACCTGTCAGCTCTCGGAGGAGCAGGAATGCCCGATATGAGCCAGATGTTTGGTGGTGGACTAAAAGGTAAAATCGGTGAATTTGCTATGAAACAGTCCATGAAACGCATGGCTAACAAAATGAAGAAAGCAAAGAAGAAACGTAAGTAAGACAAAGGAAGGCCACAGGGCTTTCCTTTTTTAGAAAGAAGAAAAATGAGCACTTCCGTAATTGGAAATGCTCGTTTTTGATGTGTTTAGACTCTTATACTCAATGAAAATTAAAGAGCAAACTAGGAAACTAGCCGCAGGTTGCTCAAAACACTGTTTTGAGGTTGTGGATAGAACTGACGAAGTCAGTAACCATATCTACGACAAGGAGACGTTGACGTGGTTTGAAGAGATTTTCGAAGAGTATTAGACTTTATTTTCGTATGGCAAGATCAAGTTCAAGATGATTCTCGTTAGGGCTGATAGGGCAGTACCTGAAAGGTAACTGGACCGAGTTTAAGGATAGCTCCTCCAAGTCCAAGGACCAACATAACACTTGCGATGATTAGGTTACGCATTTGAGCGAAATCAACACGTTCTTTGATCAAGACTTTCAAACCGTTGCTGGCGATAACTCCATAAAGAAGGATAGACATACCACCAAGAACAGTTGATAAAGAGTCACTAAAAAAGGAACCAAAATGGTTCCTAAAACTATTATTAGTTACTTGCTCCAGATGTAGCGTCTGCGCCACCACCGTGACCTCCAGCATCACCTGCATCAGAAGCTCCAGATGTGGCATCTGCTCCGCCATGACCTCCAGCAGGAGCTGCAGCATTTCCACCAACTAGACGTTGACCAGTTGTATTGAGGTACCAGTCAAGCCATGGTTGGAAATTAAAGATAATCTCATTAATTCCAGCATATGAACCATCTGGATAGTACATTGCTTGGTAATTATGGGTATTAATAACACCTTCAGGTGTTCCCGGCACAATTGTACGGACATATTCTTGATCTCCGTTACGCAATACGCCGACAACCCATTCAACGTTCTTCATTCTAGAATCTGGCAATGAACCATGTACTGTTCCTAATCTGTTTCCTGATTGAGCACGTACACGTTTACCAAACATTGTATCTGGGTCTTGGTGGGCGTTATTAAAGTACAAGAATTGATTGTTATCATCTGCAAATGTCAATTCAAATGGCATTGCTTTCAAGAACATGTCAATTTGGTTAACTGTCAAGATACCGTGGTCTAATTTAACGTAAGTATCTCCAGAAACAGCTCCAACAAGTTCAGCTGCTTTTTCTACCCATTCAGGATCATCTGGATCAACACCTTGGATGGTAGTTGCAATTGAATTTGTGCAATATAAATCTTCTGGTTCAATTGGTTTTGGTTTTTTCAATTTTGAAACGACTCCCACATATTTTACAAAGTTGTCCAAGCATGTTTCAAGGAAATTAATAGTTCCTTCATTTGTGATATTGCCCTCATCGTCGAAAGCTTCTTTGGCTTTACCAAGAAGGAATTCATTTCCTGGAAGTGTGTAGGCATTGACACCTGGAGCGTCAAGAATCTTACGAAGGTGAACTTGGGCACGAGAAGTACCTTGGTCGTAGTAAGAAGCTCCCACAATCATGACTGGTTTGTTTTCAAATGGATGAACTTCGTATGAAAGCCATTCAAGAACAGATTTAAGAGAAGCTGAGATTGTGTGGTTGTGCTCAGGAGTAGCGATAATGACACCATCAGCACGCGTAATTCTGTTATACAAGAGACGCAATTGGAAACTTTCATCCCATTTTTCGTCTTGGTTAAACATTGGAACTTCGTCAATTTCGAGGACTTCTAATTCAAATTTGAGTTTGAAGTGACGACGGATGAATTCCAAGAGTTTACGGTTATATGATTGATCGTAGTTTGATCCTACAAGTCCAACAAATTTCATTCTTTTTGGTCTCCTATCTTACAAATTTTCCCAGTCAAAGTCTTCAGCATCTTTGCGAAGTAGGGCTTGTGCGTTGCGCAATTTTTCTGTGATTTTTACAAAGATACGGAAGTCGTCAAAAGTGGCATCCAGTTTTTTAATAACATCAAGGTCAACCAAGTCGCCACTTGGGTTAAAGGCTTGAAGAGAGTGTGAAAGCAAGAATTCATCAGGAAGGACACTTGCTTTGATTTCTGGTGCGTTTAAGATTTGACGAAGTTGTAATTGGGCGCGTGATGAACCAAGTGTACCGTAAGAAGCACCTGTAATCATGATTGGTTTGTTCAAGAGTGGGTAAATACCATAAGACAACCAAGCAAGAGCGCTCATCAAAACAGCTGGGATAGAGTGGTCGTACTCAGGAGTACCGATAATAACGCCATCTGCCTCTTCGATTTTAGCAGCAATTTCTAAGATTTCAGCAGGTACTTGCTTGTCAGCTGGTTTGTTAAAGACAGGGATATCCTTGATTTCAACAAGTTCAATTTCAGCTTTGTCAGCAAAGTGTTTTTGCATGTATTGAAGCAATTGACGGTTTGTAGAACGTTTTGAATTTGTTCCAACAATAGCAATAAGTTTTAACATGAGATTTCCTTTCTCTTTTTACATAATACGATTTTAAAACTCCATTGAAACAGTTGTTTCTATAGAGTAGGAATTCCTGAAGAACAACTTAGGTGACCTTCCTTATCAATCAGAATCGCTTCGATTCCCTCCAAACTTTCGACTTGCCAAAGGATAGAAGCAGGTCTTTCTCCAAAGAGTCGAGTTGTCCAGATTTCGCCATCAACTGATTTATCAGAGATAATTGTCAGACTAGCGAGTTCTGTTTCAACAGGATATCCTGTCTGACTGTCAAAAATATGATGGTAATCTTTTCCATCGACAGTCAGGTGACGTTCATAAATGCCTGAAGTCACGACAGATTTATTGACAACAGGGATGGTCATTAAGTGATTTCCCCTTGGATTGGCTGGGTCTTGAATCCCGATTTGCCAAGGTTGATTCCCTCTTGCCTGATTTTTTCCAATAGTCAGGATATTCCCTCCCAGATTAATCAGGGCAGAAGTCACTCCCTCTTCTCTAAGAAATTGGGCAACCTTATCTGCACTGTATCCTTTGGCTAAACAACCTAGATCGATCTTCATTCCTTTCTGTTTTAAAAACACAGTAGAAGTAGAAGAATCTAACTCGATATAATGAGGATTGATTAGAGGGAGTACTGATTCAATTTCTTGAGGTTGGGCGACCTTGGCATCTGAAAAACCGATACGCCAGGTTTGAATTAAGGGACCAATGCTGATATTGAGATGACTAGAGGGCGCTAGGCTATGCTCTAACCCAAGTGAAATCAGTTCAAACAGGTCTGGATGAACCTTGACAGGAGCTATTCCTGCTTGATAATTGATTTCCATCAACTCAGATTCTTGGCTATTGGCATTGAAGCGGTATTCAAGCTCTTTGAGCAAATCAAAGGATTTTTGGAGCAAGCTATCGGCTCGCTCATCTACTAATGAAATAGTGATAGTAGTCCCCATTAGCCGTTCAGAATGTGAACTAAGAGGCAAGCTACCAACTCCTTTCTCTTATGAAAAGAAGGTTGAAACATTGTAAATTTATATTAAATTTAACCCCTTACATTTTCTTTCCATGATACTAGCATACCATAAAGTCAGCGTTTTCACAAATAAAATTTGTAAACTTGTCAAGAAATATGCTCAGAAAATAAAGAGTAATTGTAAGAATGGCTGATAAAATACAGATTATTTACATTTTTTTACAAAAAAATCGGGAAAATTAGCTAAACTCTTGTAAACGCTAACAGTAAATGTTATACTAGAAGAGTAAATTTTTAATTAAAGGTAGGAATTTTTCTATGAGTAAAATCGTTGTAGTTGGTGCTAACCACGCTGGTACAGCATGTATTAATACTATGTTGGATAATTTTGGCAATGAGAACGAAATCGTTGTATTCGACCAAAACTCTAACATCTCTTTCCTAGGATGTGGAATGGCCCTTTGGATCGGTGAACAAATTGACGGTGCTGAAGGCTTGTTCTATTCTGATAAAGAAAAATTGGAAGCTAAAGGTGCTAAGGTTTACATGAACTCACCAGTTCTTTCAATCGACTATGATAACAAAGTAGTTACAGCAGAAGTTGAAGGGAAAGAGCACAAAGAATCATACGAGAAATTGATTTTCGCTACAGGTTCTACACCAATCTTGCCACCAATCGAAGGTGTTGAAATTGTTAAAGGAAACCGCGAATTTAAAGCAACTCTTGAAAACGTACAATTCGTGAAATTGTACCAAAATGCTGAAGAAGTTATCAATAAACTTGCTGACAAGAGCCAACACCTCGACCGTATCGCCGTTGTTGGTGGTGGTTACATCGGTGTTGAACTTGCTGAAGCCTTTGAGCGTCTTGGAAAAGAAGTTGTCCTTGTTGATATCGTTGATACTGTTTTGAACGGTTACTATGACAGAGACTTCACACAAATGATGGCGAAGAACTTGGAAGACCACAACATTCGCTTGGCTCTTGGTCAAACTGTTAAAGCAATCGAGGGTGACGGTAAAGTTGAACGCTTGATTACTGATAAAGAAACTTTCGATGTGGATATGGTTATCCTTGCAGTTGGTTTCCGTCCAAATACTGCTCTTGCTGATGGTAAGATTGAACTCTTCCGTAACGGTGCTTTCCTTGTAAACAAGAAACAAGAAACTTCACTTCCTGGTGTATTTGCTGTTGGAGACTGTGCGACTGTTTATGACAACGCTCGTAAAGATACAAGCTACATCGCACTTGCTTCAAACGCAGTTCGTACTGGTATTGTTGGTGCTTACAATGCTTGTGGACATGAATTGGAAGGAATCGGTGTTCAAGGTTCAAACGGTATCTCAATCTACGGTCTTCACATGGTTTCAACTGGTTTGACTCTTGAAAAAGCGAAAGCTGCTGGTTACAACGCAACTGAAACAGGCTTTAACGATCTTCAAAAACCAGAATTCATGAAACATGATAACCATGAAGTAGCCATCAAGATTGTCTTTGACAAAGATAGTCGTGAAATTCTTGGTGCACAAATGGTTTCACATGACCCTGCGATTAGTATGGGAATTCACATGTTCTCACTTGCTATTCAAGAGCATGTGACAATTGATAAATTGGCATTGACAGACCTATTCTTCTTGCCACACTTCAACAAACCATACAACTACATCACAATGGCTGCACTTACAGCTGAAAAATAAAATTTGATGAACTATCTGGCCTTAAGTTAAGGTCAGATAGTTTTTTAGTCAATATGTACCCATACAATTGCATTTTTTTTATCTTGTGATTCATTCTAATCTAACTTAAAATGAAATGGTAGCTACCAATACAAATGATGAGGATAAAAGAAATGACTGAAAATCGTTATGAATTAAATAAAAACTTGGCGCAGATGCTCAAGGGTGGGGTTATCATGGACGTTCAGAACCCTGAACAAGCCCGTATCGCTGAAGCTGCTGGTGCGGCAGCTGTTATGGCCTTGGAGAGGATTCCGGCTGATATTCGTGCAGCTGGTGGTGTTTCCCGTATGAGTGATCCAAAGATGATTAAGGAAATCCAAGAAGCGGTGAGTATTCCAGTAATGGCCAAGGTCAGAATTGGGCACTTTGTTGAAGCTCAGATTTTAGAGGCTATTGAAATTGACTATATCGATGAGAGTGAAGTTTTATCTCCAGCTGATGACCGTTTCCATGTGGACAAGAAAGAATTCCAAGTTCCTTTTGTCTGTGGAGCTAAGGACTTGGGTGAAGCCTTGCGTCGTATCGCTGAGGGAGCCTCTATGATTCGTACCAAAGGAGAACCGGGTACAGGAGATATCGTTCAAGCTGTTCGCCATATGCGTATGATGAATCAGGAAATTCGCCGCATTCAAAATCTACGTGAAGACGAACTTTATGTTGCTGCTAAGGACTTGCAAGTCCCTGTAGAATTGGTCCAATATGTTCATGAATATGGAAAATTGCCAGTTGTAAATTTCGCTGCTGGAGGAGTTGCAACGCCAGCAGATGCTGCGTTAATGATGCAATTAGGGGCAGAGGGGGTCTTTGTCGGTTCAGGTATTTTTAAGTCAGGAGATCCTGTTAAACGAGCAAGTGCCATTGTCAAAGCGGTGACTAACTTCCGTAATCCTCAAATCCTAGCTCAAATCTCTGAAGATTTAGGAGAAGCTATGGTTGGTATTAATGAAAATGAAATACAAATTCTCATGGCTGAGCGAGGAAAATAGATGAAAATCGGAATATTGGCCTTGCAAGGTGCCTTTGCAGAGCATGCAAAAGTACTAGAGCAATTAGGTGTTGAGAGTGTTGAAATCAGAAATCTAGATGATTTTCAGCAAGATCAGAGCGACTTGTCGGGTTTGATTTTGCCTGGTGGGGAGTCTACAACTATGGGCAAGCTCTTACGAGACCAGGACATGCTGATTCCCATCCGAGAAGCCATTCTATCTGGCTTACCAGCCTTTGGAACCTGTGCAGGCTTGATATTGCTGGCTAAGGAAATTACTTCTCAGGAAGAAAGTCATCTTGGAACTATGGATATGGTGGTCGAGCGCAATGCCTATGGGCGCCAACTAGGAAGTTTCTACACGGAAGCAGAATGTAAGGGAGTCGGTCAGATTCCAATGACCTTTATCCGTGGTCCAATTATCAGCAGTGTTGGAGAGGGTGTAGAAATTCTAGCAACAGTTGAAGATCAAATCGTTGCAGCCCAAGAAAAAAATATGTTGGTAACTTCTTTTCATCCAGAATTGACTGATGATGTTCGCTTGCACCAGTACTTTATAAATATGTGTGACAAAAAGATAGTGGAATAAAAAGTGATAAATCAAGTTTTGATTCGCTCTTTCCAAAGAATCATTTTTTAAGTTATCTGGCAGCATTCTGTGAATTTATATTTATTTACGATAAATTAGAAAAGAATGATCGTTGGAATAAAGCTTATATACTGAATATAGTGTTCAAGTATCTTTTATTGGGAGCACTTTAGAGGATGGAGTTAAAATACTATTCTATACTCCTTAATACTCTTCGACAATCTCTTCAAACCACGTCAGCTTTATCCGCAACCTCAAAGCGGTGCTTTGAGCAACCTGCGGTTAGCTTCCTAGTTAGCTCTTTGATTTTCATTGAATATATAGTGGTTTGAAATAAGATGTGTGCAACTTGATTAGGGAAATCAAATTAATTTCTAGAAATGTTTTAGTATCCACGATGTACTATTCTAGTTTCAATTTACTATAAAAATGATGTATGGGATTGGTCAAAAAGAACACTTTGAAAATAGCAAAAAACGAGTATCTCTACAGATGGAGATACTCGTTCTATTATGTATAAAGCTATGAGTCTGTCGTCCTACGTAAGGTGCGCGTCGAAGGTTATACCTAAAAAACTCCAAACGCGATACAATAAAGGGGATTAAGCCAATTCTAAAGATTTTTTAAGAGGTAAGTGATGAGTTAAGATCAATGGTGTTTTAACAAGGTGAAAAGGGTCAGTACATTTTACAACGTTTTTTATTTTATTCTTTGGTATTCTTTTGCAAAAAAAGAATACAACATTTTGTTGTATCCTAAATATTAAATCAAGTCCTGAATTTTCTTAAGTTTTTATCATATTTTCTGTTATAATTAAGGTGCCTTAAGAAAAATAATGAAAAAACTAAATGTTTTTCATATAGTTTTCATTTTTTGTGTTATAATTAAGGTGCCTTAAGAAAAATATTAATGTGCCTTAAAAAAAATATTAAGGTGTCTTAAGAAAAATAATGAAAAAACTAAATGTTTTTCATATAGTTTTCATTGTTTTAATAGTTTAAAGTCAATCTTATTTTTCTCTAATAGAAAATAATGAAAAAGTAGGTTTAGAAAGAGGTAAGTATCTATGTCTTCTCATAAAAAAGTGTCACTCTCTGAGATTAATCAATCTATCGATACTCCAAATAACAATCATTTCTGGCAAAATTTAAATGCCTTTTTAGGTCCGGGTGCTCTTGTCGCAGTTGGTTATATGGATCCAGGAAACTGGATTACCAGTGTAGTCGGTGGTGCTTCCTATAAGTATAGTCTCTTGTTTGTTATCTTGATTTCATCTCTCATTGCCATGCAACTTCAGCAGATGGCAGGAAAGCTTGGTATTGTAACCCAGATGGACCTGGCTCAAGCAACGGCTCATCATTCACCTAAATGGCTTCGTTATAGTCTATGGGTGATTTTAGAATTAGCCTTGATGGCGACAGATCTGGCAGAAGTTCTAGGTTCAGCGATTGCTCTCAATCTTCTCTTTAAGATTCCGATTATGATAGCAATTCTCTTGACCGTGTTGGATGTTTTTCTCTTATTGCTTCTGATGAAATTTGGCTTTAAGAAGATTGAAGCTATTGTGACAACACTGATTTTAACCATTCTAGCAATTTTTACCTATCTGGTAGCTTTGTCACATCCAAGCTTCCAAGGAATCGTTGAGGGTTATCTACCGAATGCAACCTTATTTGAAAGTCCCTTGCCAGGGCATGAAAGTCAATTAACCTTGGCACTAGGGATCGTGGGAGCAACGGTTATGCCCCATAACCTCTATTTGCATTCTTCCTTGTCACAAACTCGGAAAATCAATCACAAGGACAAGAATGATGTTCGAAAAGCCGTGCGCTTTATGACCTGGGATTCAAATCTCCAATTATCCTTGGCCTTTGTGGTTAACTCCCTTCTATTAATTCTCGGGGCGGCTCTCTTTTTCGGCCATGCATCTGAGATTTCTGCCTTCTCTCAAATGTATAATGCCTTGCAGGATTCTACTATTGCAGGAGCTATAGCTAGCTCGACCTTATCAACCTTGTTTGCCTTGGCTTTATTAGCCAGTGGTCAAAATTCGACAATTACGGGTACCTTGACTGGACAAATCGTTATGGAAGGTTTCTTGCATATGAGATTACCTCAATGGTTCATTCGTTTGGCAACTCGTCTCTTTGCCTTGTTGCCTGTCATGATTGTAGCGGTTCTGTTTGGTCATCAGGAAAAAACATTAGATCAGTTATTGGTTTATTCACAAGTCTTTCTTTCGATTGCTCTTCCATTTTCAATCTTCCCACTGATTTATCTAACTTCTAAGAAATCACTGATGGGAGAATTTACCAATGCCAAATGGAATACCATCCTTGGCTATATCGTTTCCATTATCTTAACAATTCTCAATGTGAAATTGTTATTTGATATTTTCTAAGAAATTCACCCGAGTTATAAAACAAGCATATAAGAAAAAAGATACCCAAGATTTCTTGAGTCTACTGAAAAAGTCATCAAATTGATGGCTTTTTTGTTATACTAGAGATGAGGTGAGATGATGCTTGATAATCA